>JANWVM010000149.1 GCA_025056115.1 Gloeomargarita sp. SKYG116 | reverse complement strand
CAGTTCTACCGCCCGCAGAGCCGCCCCATGACCGCCGACACCGGCGCCGATAATTACCAGGTCAAAGTCCATAACCTCTATTTTCTCACCGTTGCCACCATTGCCACCAGCGTTTCTGGTTTTTTGGTGCTTGGGGCTGGGGATAGAAATCCAACAGCAAAACCAAACGCCGCTCCTGGCCGCGATGCCAGACCTCGTGTTCCACCGTGTCATCGAAAACCAGGCACTTGCCCTCCTCCCAGGTTCTAATTTCATCGCCAACCCGGATGGCGCAACCAGCGCAACCAGCCAATGCCAGGTGACAGCGCAGAACACCGTCGTTATAGCCGGTATGGGGAGCAATGTGTGTCCCCGGTTGCAGCGCCGAAAAACCCGCCGTCACTAGACCGGGAATATCCCGCACTAGGCGAGTGGTTTGGGGACAAAGGCGCGTATTACCAGCAATTTCGACGCCAAAGGCAAACAGGCCAAAAACTTCCCAACCTTTGTCGTAGAGATGCTTTTCCGGCCAGGCCAAAAATCGCTTATTTTCGAGCGCTAGCGCCTCGTCCCGGATCACCCGCCAGTTGGCTTCCAAAACCGCCGTAAAAGGAAAATCCTGCGGTCGCTTGAACACCTCCTACCCTCGCAGCGCTCGCCCAACCAGGATGGTGATAGTTCTCCCCAGCGCCCCACCAATGCTGCCGATACCCCCCATCTGGCCAAGCAATTGTAAGAAAAACACAAATCAATGCCAGGC
>JANWVM010000148.1 GCA_025056115.1 Gloeomargarita sp. SKYG116 | reverse complement strand
GGGCTAAGCAAAACTTATCAATCAGGCCACTGGCTGGGCCTAATCTATCGGTTCCAACCTGCGCCGCCACTACTTCTGCTGCTTTAGTCCCTGCTCCATTTCTCTGAGGGTTTCTTCCAAAGCGGAACCGTCTTCGACTCTGTATTTGCGCCCTTCCACCAGGGCAAAGTAACCAGTGCGGAAAGAACTGAGGAGCGCCTGCCCTCTGTTGATGTGGATCTGGACTAACAAATCTGGTTCGTTGGCGGCAAAGCTCAAAAATCCATTGATTGTCTCACTCATCCCTTCGTTAAGCCTTTCAATGGCGTGCTTCGCACATTCAGGCCACTTCTCGCTGTTAAGCTGTCGTTGCGTCTCTTGTAAAGCCGATATTTGTGGGGGGAGAGCAATCCGGCTGGTGGCACTGGCAACACGTACCTGGTCCACGAATTTTTCGTAAATGGGCTTTAGCTTCTGTTCTAACAGGCGTGCCTCGGTGCGGGTACACCGCCCGCCCTGAAAAGGTGGAAGCCGCTCCCAGGCTAGGTAGCCTAACCCCAGAGCAATGGCAGTAGCTCCAGCAGCGCTGCCGATTAGCTGTTTTCGCGAAGGAAGTCGAAGCTGCGGAATACGAATGCCGCTGGAACTGGGAACGGCCCTGGGCCACCGGCAATTAGGCATGGGACAGTAGGCTTCGCCTTTGGGGCTGACCTTTAATCTCGCGCCGCATCGAGGGCACTGCTGGCTCATGGCTGGACTCCTAAATGTAAATTTTTGTTGCAGAT
>JANWVM010000147.1 GCA_025056115.1 Gloeomargarita sp. SKYG116 | reverse complement strand
TTTGTCATCAGCATCTAGAAAAGCTAGAAACTCCCCCGTTGCCACTTGGGCTAAACTATTACGCGCTCCCGCTAAACCCTGGTTTTTTCCCCAATAGACCTTCAAGCCAGGGTACTCTTTCTCCACCTGCGTCAGCACCTGAAGACTCTCCACATCTGTGCTCCCATCATCCCAGATGATGACTTCCAAGTCATGATAGTTAACCTGGTAAACCGAGTCAAGCGTCTCCCGGATGTAGCGGCCCATGTTGTAGTAGGGAATGCACACACTCAACCGCCCTGGCACCCCCACCGGCTCCAGTTTGGGGGGATAGTCTATCTGGCCCGTGGGCTTGTAGTTTAACGACGGATAGATGCGCCTGCTAGTCGCCTGGGTGCTCTCTATCACCCGTTGAAAATGCTCTATCCGCAGCGGAATAATCCGCTCCGGCGCACACATGTGCAACACCGCGTCTCGCGCATTTTGACCAATGCTTAGGTTCTCTTGCTCACTCAGGTTCAGCACCTGCTGAAGCTTATTAGCAAAGTCGCCCGGAACATCCCAATCGAACACAAAACCGGCGGGTTTGTCGGTGTAATGAATCATTTCTTGCATGCCGCCGTTGCGACTGGCCAAGACAACTTTTTGCAGCAGCATCGCTTCCATGCACACGTTGGGAAAGTTTTCCCACAGGGATGGGATCACCACGCACCAAGCCTTGGCAATTCGCTCATACAATGCCGGCTTCTGCATGGCTGGTTCTAACACAAGCAAGCCCTGGTCAATG
>JANWVM010000146.1 GCA_025056115.1 Gloeomargarita sp. SKYG116 | reverse complement strand
GGGTTCGACGGATGGGACGCTGGAATTGCTAAAGAATTACAACCATTCAGCATTGCGAATTCATTCCGCGCCCGACCAGGGGATGTATGATGCGTTGGCCCAGGGTCTATCCCAAGCCACAGGTGATGTGATAGCTTACATCAATGCTGGCGATTTTTATTACCCCCAGGCGTTTGCTGTTGTTGCCCAGATGATTGCCACCGGACAGGTGGATTGGCTCACCGGTTATCGTGTGATCTATAACCAGTTTTCCCAAGTGATTCAAGTGGATTTGCCCTACCCCTATCGCCGGGAATTGTTTGCCTACGGTTTGTACAACCAAGCCTGGTGTCGGGTGCAACAGGAATCCACGTTTTGGACGCGGAAAGTGAACCGGCAAATTGATGTTGAACGGCTGAAAACGTGGCGGTATGCTGGGGATTATTTTCTGTGGATGCAGTTAGCTCGGGTGACGGATTTGCAGGTGGTGCAGAGTTATTTGGGCGGTTTCAAGCGCCATCCAGGCCAGTTGTCCCAGCGGCGGGATTTGTACAACCAGGAGGTGGCTCGCATGACCCAACCGGCGCCTTTATGGGCCAAACTCATCCATGCGTGGGACTATGGCTGCTGGCGCTGGCGCAAAAACTATCCGGGGGTTTGGCGGTTTGACCCTAAGATAGATCAATGGCGTCGGTTTTAGGTATCCATGAGTCGGGGAACGCTATTTGATAAAGTCTGGGCCGAGCACGAAGTGGCCACCCTGCCGTCCGGACAAACACAACTATTTATC
>JANWVM010000145.1 GCA_025056115.1 Gloeomargarita sp. SKYG116 | reverse complement strand
GATTAACGGCATTCACCCATTACCTGATCACCTAAATAATCACGGTAAAAAACCTTGGGAAATATCTCACATTGATACCTTAGAATTATGGAAATTTGGTGACTTCAAAAACTATACCAGTTTAGCCCTGCTAACCCGTTTATTTAACATACCCAGCCCTAAATCGGATATAGACGGCAGCCAAGTAGCCCGATTATACTGGCAGGAACAAGACCTCGAGCAAATTTCCCAGTATTGTCAAGGTGATGTACGGGCAACGATGAATCTAGTGCTAAGATTATCGGGAATGGAATTATTAACTGAGTAAGTTATCCAAGATTTCCATGAATAAATACTGGGGTAGTCCCAAGTAAATAATGATGAATTACGATGGTGCATGAAGATGAATATATAGTTATTCAAAAAGAGTTTGAGACATTTGCCAGTCAGTAGCAGTGGCAAAAATCACTGCCTCCACGTCGTGTGCGAGTAGCTACTCTTCTGGGCTAGCTGAAAAGTGCCCCACTTTTATGTGAAACGACTATAATACCAATGTAATTTTCCAGGCTTAAGGATAAAGTTTTCCTAGCCGAGCAATTTACTTTCTGCCTAGGAACGTTGTTAAGGTTTTTAATTGGAGATACTCTACCACCCACTGGATCCAGTTTTGTTGCTGCCAAGATACCCTGGCTACTAAGTAACTAGTGCTATCTGTAGTGCTAAGGAGTTGGCCGGAACTGGAGTCAGTTGGCATTTACTAGCTCTCTGCCTGCATCGGAGCGGCGGGATTT
>JANWVM010000144.1 GCA_025056115.1 Gloeomargarita sp. SKYG116 | reverse complement strand
ACGGTATCCAGCGTGTGGCCTGCTTTACCTGCTTGAGCACTGCTGGTTGCTCGATCACTCCACCTGCATTTTAGACAATGGCTTCAGATTTGTGGTTCAGTCGGCGACCAGTTGGCGAAGGTGGTCTGGCTGTGCGCTCGCCATTGCCGGGGTGTGTAGGATGAGGTCAGCCCTAACCAGCGTAGGAGCGGCGCTAATAAGCCCTTGCCATCGTAGGGCACAACGATGGTTTCCGACTCTGGATAAAACAAATCCGGCGATAAACCATTGTCCACCCAGACCCGTTGCAGTTCCGCGAATTCGGACGCTGTTAAATTCAGCACCCAACACCCCGTATCATCGGCATGACAAAACTTGGGGACTTTACTAGTTTCAGTAATGGGTTCATCATCAAGGATTAGATGGAATAATTCGGGTGTGACAGTGTGACTAAAAATCCATGCGAGTAACTCATCAATAAACCCCTGCTTCTGTGCGGGTTCAATTGGTAATTCGCCGTGACGAAATTCTTCATCATCTGGAATGATTAGACCCGCCTGAAAATAGGTGCACCACTGGCCAACGGTTTTAGCTGTGACGGCAACCACTTTTTCAAACGGGAAATCGGCCTGGTTCTCTAAATAAAAAAGTTCAGCGGTGTATAGCATGGGGAATTAAAGTATACCTTCGTAAAGCTCGTTTAGCTCAATCTCAACATCCACGCTCGCTATTGTCACCGTTTCGTCTTTTGCTTGATGGACGCTAAACAGCCATTGGTTAGGGGCAGTTTTTCGATA
>JANWVM010000143.1 GCA_025056115.1 Gloeomargarita sp. SKYG116 | reverse complement strand
GCCAACGCCCTGCCACGGGCACAGCCTGCCCCCGACGCGCTCGCCAGATGTCCCGCGGCGCAAACCGCGCCCCATACACCCGACGCCTGCCCCCTTCCGGCAACGCGCACAACCGCGCGTCGGCGCGCACCCGCACAATCGCCCAAGTGCGCGCCGGCAGCCCCTGCACGAACGCCTGCGCACTGTACGCGCCATCCCCCAGCACCACCAGCGGTTGCTCGCTCCGTCCGCAGGCGTCCATCCACGCCCGCACCCGATGCACCAACTCCAACCCGCGCTGCACTTCCGACGCCTGCGCCCCCTCTGGCGCAGGCGTGGTGCGCGCGGGGAACGCGGGTTCCCAACTCACCACAATCGCCCGCCGATAGCCGTACTCGGCAGGGGTCAGGGTAAATGCCCCGACCCACCGCTGGGCTTTGTGCAACCCTTTGGCAAAGGGCACGGTGTTGCCCGCGCGCAGCAGTCCCACGCCGGGCATCCGCTTGCCTGTGCGGGGGACTTGCGTGCTGTCCAGCACGAGCAGCAGGGGTTCGTCGGCGGGTAGGCTCGACAGCATCTGCTCAAACAGCAGGCGGAAGGCGCGGTCGGGGTCAAAATAGCGTTGGAAGAGGCGATAGGCGCGGGCGGGGAAGGTGCAAAAGCCGAGCAGGCTCCAGAGTTGAGCGATGGTATGGCGGGCGGGCTGGAGCAGTTCGGCGAGGGCGAGGGCGAAGGTGGTGTGGGCGGGTTCAGGGCGTCGGTAGTGGGCGAGGAGCTGGGTGAGCAGGTGGAGCAGGTGG
>JANWVM010000142.1 GCA_025056115.1 Gloeomargarita sp. SKYG116 | reverse complement strand
ACTTACAAGACGTCGGCCTCGAAGGGTGGGGCTGCACGAGTCCCCACTCGCTGGGGAAATCTATAAATTGGAAACTTCGACCAGCTCCACGGTGACCGTTTCCCAGGGGTTGGGTCCCCACTCGCTGGGGAAATCTATAAATTGGAAACGACCGAGCAGGCCTTCAGCCAGCTGCTGGCGGCAGTGTGTCCCCACTCGCTGGGGAAATCTATAAATTGGAAACACCAGTCCCCAACGGTCGAACGCAAGGCTCGTCCAGTGTCCCCACTCGCTGGGGAAATCTATAAATTGGAAACGGGAGAAAGCCTCGCGGGCCCGCTCGACCGCTCGCGGTCCCCACTCGCTGGGGAAATCTATAAATTGGAAACCTGGTGGGGATGGCGTGGGGCCACCACACCATCCTCACGTCCCCACTCGCTGGGGAAATCTATAAATTGGAAACTTAATGTCGGCCTTGCTTAGGCCGAGCAGAATCCGGGTCCCCACTCGCTGGGGAAATCTATAAATTGGAAACTTGTAACCTTCCTCACCTCAGCCATGGCGTCCTCCGTAGGTCCCCACTCGCTGGGGAAATCTATAAATTGGAAACACCAGTCCGCTGGCAGCTCGTGAAGTGGACACTATCCGTCCCCACTCGCTGGGGAAATCTATAAATTGGAAACGCGCACAACGATTGCCATTGCGGCAACGTGTTCGTGTCCCCACTCGCTGGGGAAATCTATAAATTGGAAACCCAACCGGCCTGTACCTGCCCGATGGCCGCTGTCTAGTCCCCACTCGCTGGGG
>JANWVM010000141.1 GCA_025056115.1 Gloeomargarita sp. SKYG116 | reverse complement strand
TTCCTGCCACCAGGCCATTTCGTCGGGGGAGGCTGTTCTCAAGTCCAACTCAACCCATCCTTGTCCAGGGATTTTAACCTGGGGGACTTGCAGAACAGTGAGTCGGCACTGTGGCGCTTTTAAGGCTCGGCAAGCGTTAAACAACTCGTAGATGCGGGCGGCGGCGCGGTTGCCCAAAAGGGTTGCCTGCTGGTCGGGGGGCAAAGTGGGGTCAATTTGCAGGTCTTCGTCTTGGCCAAGCGGGTTGGTGGCCAAGAGTTCGCGCCAGGTCTGAATTTCCTGCTCTAGCGGGGTGGCTACCGGCCCGACCTGTGGGTTTGGGGTTGGTGCTGGGGTGGCCACCGGCTCCTGCTTAACTTTCGGAGCTAGCAGATCTGCCAACGGGCTTAAGGGTCTCACTGGTGTTGGGGTGGATTGTTTTTGTTCTAGTTGCCGTTGTCGTTCTTGTTCCTGCCGTCGGCGTTCCAGTTCTAGTTGCCGTTGCCGTTCTTGTTCTTGCCGCTGTTGTTCCAGTTCTAGTTGTTCTTCGACATAATGGCGGATTTTATCCAAGACCTCGCGACAATCATCGAGTGGCGCTGTCCGGAAAGCGTCCTCGTTCACGGTTCCCCAATCTTCCGGGTTGGCTTCGGGGTCCATAGCCGATGCAGGCAGTACAAGGCCCTGGTCTGTCTAATCCAAGCCTGGAGTGCCCAGGGCAATCGCTTGCTGGGCCAAGGCTTTAACTTGCTCCCACTCCTGCCACAAGCCTTGCCGTTGGCGCTGCTCAATCGCTTGTTCAAGCAATGGCACC
>JANWVM010000140.1 GCA_025056115.1 Gloeomargarita sp. SKYG116 | reverse complement strand
ATAGGCAATCAAACGGCACATGGTTCGGTGCAATGGACTCCCCCAAATTCCCCCCCGACGCCTGGCAACCGGACTTTTACCTTAACAAAATTTTAACCAAGCGGCTAGACGGGACTATCGGGAAATTGCTGGCTGTAGAACTGGGCATAGCGGCCTCCTTGACGGAGCAGTTCCTCATGCGTGCCCGTCTCGACGATCTGTCCCTGCTCCAGCACCACGATCCGGTCGGCGCGTCGTGCGGTGGACAACCGGTGGGCAATGATGAGCACCGTTCGGTTTTGCATCAACCGCTCCAGCGCCTCCTGCACCAGAGCTTCCGATTCTGCATCCAGGGCGGATGTCGCCTCATCCAGAATCAAAATTTTGGGGTCGAGCAACACCGCCCGGGCAATCGCAATCCGCTGCCGCTGGCCCCCCGAGAGATTCACGCCCCGCTCCCCCACCCACGTGTGATAGCCCTGGGGCAGGCGGGTGATGAACTCATGGGCATTGGCCACCCGTGCCGCCCATTCCACCTGCGCCAACTCCCAGTCCGTCCGTCCCAGGGCAATGTTTTGGGCCACCGTCCCGGAAAACAACAGCGTGTCCTGGGGAACGATGCCGATTTGCCGCCGCAAGCTCGCCAGCGTCACCGTGCGAATGTCCACCCCGTCAATCAAAATCCGGCCCGCCTGGGGGTCAAAAAACCGGGGCAATAGATGCACCAGCGTGCTTTTGCCGGCGCCTGACGGTCCCACCAGCGCCACCGTCTCCCCCGGCCAAATCCGCAGCTCCACTTCCCGCAACACCGGTCGC
>JANWVM010000013.1:11109-52141 GCA_025056115.1 Gloeomargarita sp. SKYG116 | reverse complement strand
AACTGGCATCTGGCGTAAGGACATAGGGAGCACCGCCAGCCAGCGGTCGCGCTCCGCAGCTAGGGGTTGGTCGGCTAAGCCGCAAGGACTGTTGGGTGCTTCTACCCACTCCTTGCCTTGGGGAAGATGCAAAGGTGCGTCGGTCACCCAGACGACCGACTGGGCTTTAATGGGTTGACCTTGTTGCAGACGCTGCTGATTCAGCTCTGCTAGATACCGATAAATAGCAAGTTCCGCACACTTGATATCGGTTCCCTGTTCGGGTCCGGGACTCATGGGCACCGCAGCCAAGATTTTGGGAATATCTTCGGGGCCCTGGTAGTGAAAGACCTGAGGGGAGTGTACGCTGGTTGCGAAAGGAATGACGTGTAAGTTATGCCCTTTGTCCAGAGTTTTCTCCACAATCTGGCGCAGGTGAAGCCGCCCTGCATCGTTCAGACCCACGCTTTCTGTGAGGTCAACGGCCAGCACCACATCGCGACCGCCCCAGCGACCAACCCACGCTAGCGCCCTTTGTTGCCACGAAGACAGGGGACGATTGCCAGGAACAATGGAGGGACCCATGCAGCTTCTCGGTGTTTAGATGCTTTTTATCCTAGGCTAGCTGCTCTCAGCTTGTACTGCAAAGGCAAGCCCTTGCTCTACACTGCCACGGGCACCTTCGGCCAACGACCCACGGCTTGCCCAATCACCGCCAGTTCTTCGCGCATCAACCGGTCAAAGCGTTCAGGCGTCAGGGATTGGGGGCCGTCGGAGAGCGCTTTGGACGGATTGGGATGCACCTCAATCATCAATGCATCCGCCCCTGCTGCCACCGCCGCCATTGCCATCGCCGGCACGTACTCAGATTTACCCGTACCGTGGCTAGGGTCAATCATGATGGGCAGGTGCGTGAGTTTACGCAGTACGGGGATGGCCGCTAAATCCAAGGTGTTACGGGTGTAACGATGGTCAAAGGTGCGAATGCCCCGCTCGCACAGGATCACTTTGGGGTTGCCCGCCGCCAGGATGTACTCTGCCGCCATCAACCACTCCTCAATCGTGGCCGACATCCCCCGCTTCAAAAGCACTGGCTTGTCTTGGGCGCCAATTTTCTTCAGCAAGGAAAAATTCTGCATATTGCGGGCACCCACTTGTAGTACGTCCGCCACTTGCGCTACTTTCTCAATATCGGCGGCGTCCATCACTTCCGTAATCACCCCTAAACCCGAAGCCGCCCGTGCTGCCGCTAGCAACTCCAACGCACTCTCGCCGTGGCCCTGGAACGCATAGGGAGATGTCCGGGGCTTGTAAGCGCCGCCTCGCAACATCTTGGCTCCCGCTGCTTTCACCCGTAGCGCCGTTTCGATAATCATTTCCTCATTTTCCACTGAGCAGGGGCCGGCCACCACCACAACTGGCTGGGTTTCCCCGAAGACTACCGTACCATTGGGCGTTTCCACCGCAATCTCGCTGGGTTGCCCGTGGCGATATTCCCGGCTGGCCCGCTTAAAGGGTTGTTCCACCCGCACCACATCTTCGATCCACGGACTGAGTTCCTGAATGCGTTCTGGTTGCAGTTGGGCGGTTTCCCCCACGAGCCCAATCACGACCTTGTACTGTCCCACAATCTTTTCAGGATTCAATCCCCAAGAACGCAGTTCTTCGCTGATTCGCTCAATTTCCAATTCCGGCGCGCCGGGTTGCATCACAATGATCATGGCCGTGGGGTCAATGCACTACACCGTTTTTGTATTGTAACGAACAGGGGGACTTACGCGGCAGAATTGTTACGTTTTGCTTTGATATTGGCCCAACCGGCCCGCAGGCGTCCCCAATTGGTGCGAAATTCTTGCCAGCCCAACCAGTGCCCTACCCGGTCGGCATCCCAGGACGCTGATAAAATCCCGTAGCTCAACCCCAGCATCCCTAGGCCAAACAACCCTAGCGTGATCAGTACGACTACCGGCACTGGTATTTTGATGCCTTGCTGGAGGAGTAAATAGCTCGTGGGAAATGCGGCCAACCCCAAAGCCGTGGGAGTACCGCAAAACACCGCCATGCGCCGCAGCATCCGGTCGCTCACCACCTTGGGCATCCCCGGTTCTTCTATCTGCTGCCATCCCCGCTTTTGGGGCGCAGGCCTTTCATTTTTCCCAACCCGCCGGGATTTTTTCGCCATACTCTAAGCCCGCAACCCGCGAATGCCCAATCGTTGCACGAGACTTTCGTAACGGTCGTAGTGATGCTTGCGCAGGTACAACAGCAATTGTCGCCGTTGGCTAATGAGCTTGAGTAACCCTCGCTGCGAAGCGTAATCTTTCTTGTGGGTACGCAGGTGCTCGCTGAGTTGATTGATCCGCGCACTCAGGAGAGCAATCTGTACCTCCGGCGAACCCGTATCGGTGGCATGCACCTGGTACTCGTTAATAATCTGCTGCTTCTGCTCCTGCAGTAGACTCATGAAGGTCGCCAATCAAATGTAGCAGTTAATTACCATAGCACGCGAATTCAGGTCACTGCAAGGTCCACCAGTCATCGGGCTGACTCCACTGCGCTTCAATCCACGCTTCCAGTTCGGCAACCTGGGCCGGGTTGGGTTGCAGGAAATGGGCGGACGCCATCCCCAGTCCCAAAGAAACCACCGTCACCGCCAGCACCGACGGGAACCAACACCAGACCGGTCGTGGCTGGGGTCGGGTGATACAGGTGAGAATGCGCGATTCCAGAGCAGGATGGGGAGGAGGCGCGCTCGGTGCATACTGCCGGAGAAAATCCACCAGAGGGTCGTGATTCATAACCGGACTCCTTGCGTTTCTAGATAACGACGCAAAGCCGCACGGGCATGGAACAGGCGGGATTTGACGGTGCCCACCGGAATCCGCAAAATCTCGCTGATTTCTTTTTGCGATAGGGCTTCGAGGTCGTGCAAGACCAGCACCGTGCGATGGTCAAAACTTAGGGCTGCCAACCCCTGGCGCACCAGCTCCTCGTAATGCAGGTTCATCAAATCGGGGCCTGGGATGCGGTCAGGAACGGTCTGGCTAAGATTTTGCATCTGGGTGCGTTGGTGGGCACGCTGCCGCCGATAGTCGTGGGCTACGTTTAATGTGATGCGATAGAGCCAAGTGTTAAAAATTTCCACCTGTCGCAGCCGTGGCAGTCCCCGCCAGACCCGCATAAATACCTCCTGGGTCAGGTCATCGAGGGCTTCCTCACCGCAGAGGCGATAGAGCGTACCGCGCACGCGGGATTGGAACCGGCGGTACAACCAACGAAAGCCCTCCGGGTCTCCCTGCTGGCAGCGCTGCACCCAGGTCGCGTCGGAGGTGGCCAGGGGGGCCGCTTCGGGAAAGACGGGGTTGTGTTCAACGGCTGAAAACATAAACAACGTCAGCAGCACAGCTAACTCTATAGACCGCGAGACGGCTGCGGGGGTTCATTGGGACAGGGCCGCCTGCACCAATCCCCGAAACAAGGGATGGGCCTGGCTGGGTCGGGATGAAAATTCTGGGTGGAACTGCACAGCGATGAAAAAGGGGTGCGATGGCAATTCAATCATCTCCACCAACCGCCCGTCGGGGGACGTACCGCTAATGCGATAACCGCTTTCGAGAAACAAACTGCGGTACGCGTTGTTGAATTCGTAGCGATGGCGATGACGTTCATAAATCACGGTTTCCCCGTACAAGCGGGCAGCGAGGCTATCGGGTTGCAACCGGCAGGGATATAACCCCAGGCGCATCGTCCCTCCCAAATCCACGACATCGTGCTGTTCCGGCAGTAGGTGAATCACCGGATGGGGCGTGTGTGGGTCAAATTCTGCGCTGTGGGCGCCGGTCAACCCTGCCAAATGCCTGGCCCATTCCACGACCGCACACTGCATCCCTAGGCACAACCCAAGAAAGGGAATCCCCTGCTCCCGCGCGTAACGGATGGCGGCAATTTTCCCTTCCACGCCACGAATCCCAAAGCCCCCTGGCACCACCAGTCCCTGCACACCCTCTAGATGGTGAGCCGCCCCGTCCCGCTCAACATCTTCGGCGCTGACCCAACGCAGTTTCACCTCTGTTTCCAGATGAATCCCCGCATGGCGCAGCGCCTCCACCACCGACAGGTAGGCATCATTGAGCTGCACGTACTTCCCCACCAGCGCAATTTCCACCTGGGACTGGGGATGATAGAGCCGTTCGACTAGCATCCGCCAGGGCGCCAAATCGGGAGGTCGGTCGGGCAGAGCCAGTAGGCGCAGCACTTGGGTAGCTAATCCCTCCTGTTCCAAGATCAACGGCACTTCGTAAATACTGCGGGCATCCTGGGAAGTAATCACGCAGTCCACTGGCACATCGCAAAAACTGGACACCTTGGCCTTGATTTCCGGCGATAAGGGTCGTTCACAGCGGCAGACCAACAAATCCGGCTGAATCCCCAGGGAGCGCAATTCCTTGACCGAATGCTGGGTGGGTTTGGTTTTCATCTCCCCGGCGGCGGCAATCCAAGGCACCAATGTCACATGCATGTACACCACCCGGTCCCGCCCCACCTCATTGCGAAACTGGCGGATCGCCTCCAAAAATGGTAAGGATTCAATATCCCCGACAGTCCCGCCAATCTCAGTAATCAACACATCGGGATAGGTGTCAGCAGCAACTCGCCGAATCCGGTCTTTGATTTCGTTGGTAATGTGGGGAATGACCTGCACGGTGGCTCCTCCGTAATCGCCCCGGCGCTCCCGATTGCACACCGCTTGGTAAATCGAACCCGTTGTGACATTGTTGAGCCGTGACACCAGCGTGTCCGTAAAGCGCTCGTAGTGTCCCAAGTCCAAATCTGTTTCGGCGCCGTCGGCGGTGACGAAGACCTCCCCGTGCTGAAACGGGTTCATGGTGCCGGCATCTACATTGATATAAGGGTCGAGTTTCAAAATGGCCACTGTGTAGCCTCGCGACTTGAGTAACCGGCCTAAACTCGCCGCTACAATACCTTTGCCAATACTGGAGACCACCCCGCCGGTCACAAAGACATAGCGCGTCGGGAACTCACCGTTGCTGGTCACCACTGTTGTTGCCAAAAAGATTGCGCCCGCACTGCCCCTTATTATAGGTCAAGCGTTGGATGTCCTTCGGCCTCCCACTCCGGCAGCCATAACCCTTTTTGGCGCAGCCAGTCCCGGTTAAACAGCCGTGATTGATAGCGCGCCCCACCATCACACAGCACGGTCACAATTACTTGCCCAGGTCCCAACTGGCGAGCCAACTTAACAGCCGCAGCCACGTTGATGCCCGTAGAACTCCCCAGAAACAGCCCCTCCTTGTGCAACAGGTGATAGACCATTTTGACGCAGGTGAGGTCATCAATTTGCAGGGCATCGTCCATGGGCACATTTTCCAGATTGGCCGTGATGCGGGAGTTGCCAATCCCTTCAGTGATGGAACTGCCTTGGGTTTTGAGTTCCCCCGTTTTCACGTAACTGTAGTAGGCGCTGCCTAGGGGGTCCGCCACCACACAGCGAATCTGGGGATTTTTTTCCTTCAAATACAAGGTCACACCCCCAAAAGTGCCACCCGTCCCGATGGCCGCCACCCAAGCGGTAATTTTGCCCTCCGTCTGCTGCCAGATTTCCGGGCCGGTGGTTTCATAGTGCGCCTGCCGGTTTGCCAAGTTGTCAAATTGATTGGCCCAGATGGCATTGTCCATTTCCTGGGCAAGCCGAGCAGAAACTTTCACGTAGTTATTGGGGTCGCGGTAGGGCACTGCTGGCACAGTCTTGACTTCTGCCCCTAGCAGCCGTAGCAAGTCAATTTTTTCTTGGGATTGAGTTTCCGGGATAACGATTAAACAGCGATAGCCGCGGGCGTTGCAGATGTGGGCCAAACCGATACCCGTGTTACCCGCCGTTCCTTCAACCACCGTTCCCCCTGGCCGTAACAATCCGCGTTGTTCCGCATCCCGGATGATGTACCAGGCCGCCCGGTCCTTCACCGACCCCCCCGGATTGAGAAACTCCGCCTTGCCCAAGATTTCACAGCCGGTCAACTCACACAGGGAATGCAGCCGAATCAGCGGGGTGCGACCGATGGTTCCGACAAAGCCGTGGCGAACGTCCATGCCGTGCCTACTGACACCAATGGCTTTTTATTCTAGAGTAATTAGGGGAGGTGGTAAAATATTAAAAGTCATAGCAATAGGCAAGCTACCCGTGAACCATCCTGAGTCGTCGTCGGCTGGACCGGACAAGGAGAGCTTTATCTACGCCCGCTCCAGTTACCACGGGGAGTTTACGCCGCAACGCTTTCTTTTTAATGCCAACCTGCAAGAGTTTGCCCAACGGGTCAGTATCATCTGCGGCTTAGAGACGGGTGGCAAAATCACTTCCGAAGAAGCCTATCGAGAGATTAAAAGGCTCTGGAAAAGCTTAAAAGAAAGCTGGAAGAATTTGGGGTTTTCGGAAAATCAAGACGACAACAGTTAACCTATGGCGGTTCCCCTCGAGGTGATTCCGCTAGGTCAGGATATTCTGTGGATTCCGCAGGTGATTGCTCCGGCTATCTGTCGCCATGTCATAGACATCGTCAACTCCCAAACCCTCAAAGCGGCGGGTATCTTACTCGATACGGTAGATACGCAAGTTCGCTCCAGCGATATTTTGCCTTTGGGGGGACCACAACCGCTCCTGCGTTCAACCCAGGACTTACTCAGAAGCTGTTTACTGCCGGTGCAACGCCTGCTCCATCGTTACTACGGCATTGGGTTTTACGACATGGAAGCAATTTCCATCTTGCGTTACCGCCCCGGCCAATTCTACCAGCGCCATGTGGACAACATCCTCCTGGGCAGTCGCCGGGCAGAGGTGGCCCAAGGAATTCCCACCCGCGATGTCGGTATTGTGGGGTATTTGAACGATAACTTTACCGGCGGCGAAACCTATTTTGACCGGCAACAAGTGACGGTTAAACCGCAACAGGGAGCAGTGGTCGTTTTCCCTGCCTATTACACCCATCCCCACCAGGCCTTACCGGTACAAAGCGGCGAAAAGTATGTATTCACCACCTGGTTATTTCATGGTTGATTACCTGGTTGGCAAGAAGCTGGTGGACGGATTCGAACCGACGACCTACTGATTACAAGTCAGTTGCTCTACCGGCTGAGCTACACCAGCACCACCCTGTTATTTTAACTCAGCAAGGGTTGAAAACCGTGTTTGCGGGAGACGGCCCCGATTTGCGCCATTTTCTCCAGGGTAATTTGGTTGCGGCCCCAGGAGAAATTGGTGTACCAGCCTTCAAACTCCAATAACATCGCTTCTGCAAAACAGGCGTACAGGTGACGACCGGGATCAGTCAAGTTAGCCCACTCCATGATCCGCCAGTCAATCTCCAGCGCGTGTTCCACCATGCCCCCCTGCAACACCCGTACCCCCGGCCGTTGAATCTGGGTGCGCAGGTTTTTGGGATAGCCGCCATCAATAACTAAACAGGGATTTTTGAGTACCGCTGGGTCAATGTCTAATCCCTTGGGCATACTGGCAACCCACACAATTACATCCGCCAACGGCAACCCTTCCTCGAGCGTCAACACTCGCCCCATACCTAACTCTTGCTGAAATTCCTGCAGGCGCTGCTGGTTGCGGGCCACCAATATCAAGTCGGCGTTGGGATAATAATGGGCAATCCACCGGCAAACGGCGCTGCCAATATCGCCACTGGCCCCGCACACTAAAATGGTGGCCCGTTGCAGATGCATATCCATGTCCCGCGCGGCCAACTCCATCTGTTGCGTGATGATGTAGGCGGTGTGGGTATTGCCGGTCGTAAAGCGACGAAAGTCTAGGGAAACATTGCGGACATCGCGGATCTGCTCCAGGTTAAAGTTCTCAAAAATGATGGAAGTAAAGCCCCCCAAGGCAGTAATGTCAATGCCGTGTTTTTGGGCGTGGGCCATAGCATTGAGCACCTTGCGCATGGCGGCTTTGAAACGGTTTTGCGCCAGCATTTCGGGTACAAAGCAGGACTCCACGTACCGGCCTTCGATGACCTGCCCCGTCACACTCCGCACCTTGATTTCATCCAAAATGTGGGGCGGGGCCATACACCAGAAATCCAACCCTTGCTCAGCATACTCGGGATACCCCAAGCGGTCGGCAAGCGACTGAGCATATTCCAAGCTGGTGAGATGGCCGATGAGTCCGAACATGAGCCGTCACACTATCCCTAACGCACCCTCACCAGGATAACGGAAAAGGGCGCCGTTTCGCCTAGGCTGCCGCCAGCCCCATCGCCGTCATCTGCATCACTTCACGGGTGCTAAAACCAATCTCGGCAAGCGCATCCCCGTAGGCAATCAGGAAATCTTCGACCAAGGCTGCTTTTTCCATCCCCAGCGTCGCAGCATCCTGTTCGACTTCATTCAGCATTTGCCAGACCAAGGGTAAATTCTGCCGGTTGGCTTCCTTGAGACTTTCTTTCACCTCAGCAAAATGCTCCTTGAGCCACTTTTGACCGAAGTTCAAATGCAGATATTCATCCTTAACCACCCCCTCCGTAATTTTGCGGGCAAACGGGTCAGCAACGGGGATGTAAATGTTGTAGGCAGAAATCGCAAAGGCCTCAATAATTAACGCCTGTATCAGCAGACAAGTGACGACGTTGCCAGCGGCAAACGCATTTTGAAAATTCTCCCGTAACTTCTGGAAAAACTTTTGGGCAAACGTCATGTCAGGAGTGACATGCAAATTGCGGCCACAGGCTTCAAATCCTTTTTTGTGGCGGCTTTCCATCTTGGCCAAGGCCAGCAGTTCATCCCGGTGTTCTGGCAATAGTTCGGCAATTTTGCAGTAATTATCTGCCGCTGCTTGTTCCCCTTCGATCACAATGCCATTGATGCGACTGTAGGCATCCCGGTAGGTGTCGCTGTGGTAATCGAGGGTCACTGCTGCCGTCATCGTTTCACTCCTTTCCGCTGCTAATCTTGCCAACCGGCATTTTTACTGTATCAGAATCCCCCTCTGCCTGCAAAACGTTCTGGCGCATTGCCCTTACACTGGGTATGGAAATGCCGGGAGCCAACCGTGGGCGTTATCCTGCGCAGTTACGTCTATATCGATAGCCTGCAACCCCAGTACGCCGCTTACCTGGGTACGGTGGCATCGGGTTTCCTGCCCCTGCCCGGCGATGCGTCCCTGTGGGTGGAAATTTCACCGGGGATTGAAATCAACCGGATTACCGATGTGGCGCTCAAGTCCAACCTGGTGCGACCGGGGGTGCAGGTGGTAGAACGCTTGTACGGGCTGCTGGAAATCCACGCCAGTCGCCAGGGAGAAGTGCGGTCCGCTGGTCAGGCCATCCTGGCGGCGCTCGGGGTGAAAGAACAGGAACGGCTCAAACCGCGCGTGGTCTCCAGCCAGGTGATCCGCAACATTGACCCGCACCAAGCGCAACTGATTAACCGCATGCGCCGGGGCCAGATGATTCTCGCCGGACAAACGCTGTACATCCTAGAAGTAGAACCAGCAGCCTATGCACCCTTGGCCGCTAACGAAGCAGAAAAAGCAGCCCTGATCAACATCCTGGAAGTGCAACCATTCGGCAGTTTTGGGCGGGTGTACCTAGGCGGCGAGGAACGGGATATTCTGGCGGGGTCGCGGGCAGCGCTGGCAGCCATCGAGCAATTACAGGGCGTGGTTCCCCACGGAGCTGACCGCCGGGAGTAAATCTCAAGGATTGATTGCCACGACTGTCCAGTCACCGAGGGGGGTTTGCCGGTAGCAATAGCGGTTTTGGGGCTGGCCGCGCAATTCCAAGTGGTCCACATGCTGGGGATGCAGCCACAGCACGCAAAAGTGTTCAGGTGGGTGGATGGGAACCGGAGCATTGGCAGGGAGGTCACCAGTGCGGGGTTGACCCGGATGGGGCCAGAGAAATTGCTGCCGACCTGCTTCTGAAAGGGCTTGCCACCGTTCCTGTCGCTCAGCCTGGGCCCAGGGATCGGGATGCGCTCCATCCACCAATTCCAGCACGCCGGCCAAGCGAAATTGCTCGCGGGTCTGGGGAAAATACCAGCACAATTCGCCCCAGGGCTGGTGATGGATATGCTGTACTTTTTCGCTCCGCCGGTCAGTAACAAACGCCAGCGTGTCCGTATCTCGGTAAAAGCCCCGAAACACAATAGTGCGGTTGTGGGGACGGCCCTGGGCATCAACGGTAGCTAACTGCGCGTAGCGGCTATAAACCAGTGACCGGTTTCGGTGCAACGCCCGCGCCAAGGGACCACGCCAGGGAGCCAACCCCATCTAGTTCGAGGGTAATTGTTCCAGATAACGCAACAGATCGGCCATCGCCTGGGGACTGGGTTGAAACTG
This sequence comes from Gloeomargarita sp. SKYG116, assembly GCA_025056115.1. Classification (GTDB taxonomy): domain Bacteria; phylum Cyanobacteriota; class Cyanobacteriia; order Gloeomargaritales; family Gloeomargaritaceae; genus Gloeomargarita. The sequence goes on along the minus strand of JANWVM010000013.1, from coordinate 41,805 downwards.
GGGCATAGGCGGCGTTTTCCCCTCCGTTACTTGGGCAATGATCCGCCTGGCCGACCGCCGTTTGACCACACCCTGCAGGGATGGCCCCACATGACCCAACCCCTGCACTCCGTGACAACTGGCGCAATTCTGTAAAAAAATGTCCCGACCCCGCACCGGATCGCCGACGAGACTTAAAACCGTCTGCACGTAGGGATCGGGTGTTGTGACCCGCAACCCCAGCCAACTCAACCCCACCAAACACAGGATTAATCCCACACCCACCAGCACAGATTGCCACCGGAAACGCTCGGTCGAGGCCAGTGGTTTCGATTGCACCGTTTCCACAACGCACCCTTTTTATCTAGACAGCAAGGTCAGCCGACAAATACTCGGGTAGCTTGCACCCAGCTTTGTTGCTAAATGAGAGATTCCTTAAAGGATTTTGGAACATATTGTAACAATAACCACTGCGTTTGTGTACCGATACCCCTGCTTGTGTCAGTCTCTGTGATTGCGGTATATTTATTTTTTGTCCTAAAAATACAGGGGTTATGGCCAAACGGGTGCAAGTGGTGTTGACGACTGCCGTGCCAAAGTTGGGCGCAGCCGGAGAAGTGGTGGAAGTGGCGCCAGGGTATGCCCGCAATTATTTGATTCCCCAGGGCAAGGCGGTAGCGGCCACGGCAAGTGTACTACGGCAGGTGGAGCGGCGACAAGAGCGAGAGCAGCAGCGCAAGTTACGGGAAAAAGAGGAGGCGCTCGCTCGTAAAACGGCGCTGGAAGTGATTGGGTTACTGACGTTGCCGATGACGGTCGGAGAAAAAGACCACTTGTTTGGCCGGGTGACGGAACAAGATGTGGCGGATATGATTCGGGCTGGCACGGGGCAGACGGTGGACCGGCGCGATATTACGATTCCCGATATTCGCAAGCTAGGAACTTACGAAGCGCAGGTGCGTCTCCACCCGGAAGTGATGGCCACGGTGCGGTTTAAGGTGGTGCCAGCGAAGGGGTCTGCTTAACCAGGGGTTCTTGGGTAAGGACGGCTCGCGCTGCTAGTTGCCCCAGGTAAGCGCCAGTGCAAACTTTGCGTTCTTCAATGCGTCCCACGGTAGCAGCCAACCCTGGGAAGCCAGCGTTTCCCCCGACAACGGCTAGATTTTCCAGACGCGTCAGGGAACTGCCTACCCCGTAGCGGAACGTTACAGTGGGAGGGATGGCCTGTCGCCAACCGGGAATCCCACCCCGCGCGTCCAAGGCATAGCGAAATTCGCCAATCGCTTGCTCGGGAGCGACGCCACCCTGGAGTAACCGTTCCACCGGCAGGGGTTCTAAGACCTCAGTGACGGTGATCAAATGTCGCACGTACACCTCTAACGGGGGAAATACTTGCACCTGGGCTGCTTCGGGAAACCGCCGCAACCAGTTCTGGAAATGCTGGAGTTCCGCGTACATCAGGGAGGTGGGGCGACGCTGTTGCTGCACCAAGCGCTCCACTTCCCGAGTGGTCAGTTGAAACAGCAGGCCATTAAACGACAATCGGTCGGGTGCGACGGCTGCGACATTGCCCCGGTCTAAAAAAATCCGGCTCCCTACCCGCAACGGCAATCCCCGCCACCGGTGGTAGGCAGCGCCTAAGGCCGCACTGTAAATATCGGCGAAATCCTCTTGCACCTGCATTGGTAGATGGAAATGGCGTAACAACGATGCAGCGTCGGCAGGAGAATTCTCCCGGCGAATCTGCTGGCGGAGTTCCTGGAGCAGCAACGGATTATTAAGAATGCGTCGTTCGATAGCCGCCAACTGGGCCAGGGTCAAAGGGGCGACCTCAAACACCGGTGAAACCGCCAGGGTCACCTGGGGCAGTCCTAGCCCAGCGAACCCTTTTTCGTAGGCCAAACCTGCCGCCCGCGCCAAATCCGCCTCCGGTGTAGCGTCAATCACCACCTGCGCTGTCCATTGCTGGCGCCCACTTAGGAGTCGTGCGATGCGCTGGCCCTGCACCTGGGGGTGGAGTTGCGTCTGATGCACCAGTTGCACCCCGGCTGCCTGTAGTAACTGCCGCATGCCCCAGTCCATCAAACTGGCATTGGCGGCGATGCGTTGTACCCCGGCTGTCTCGAGCAATTCCCGGTAGAACGGGCACGACGGCGGTTGCCCCCGCATCTGGTTGCGGTCCAGGTAGGCCAGTCCACCGCGCGTCCATACACCGCCGACCCAGGCCCATTTGGGTTGCGAGCGCACCAGCACCACCCGTCCCTGCCCGGCCAAACCCCGCCCCGCTTGAATGGCGGCTGCTATCCCTGCCGGTTCATCGCCGTACACCAGCACGTCCACTTCGGCGACTGGCCCGGTTGAGGTTACCGGCAGCTGCCTGCCGAACCACCACAACACACCTGCCAGGCCCATACCCACACAACTTGCTTTAATCCCCGCCGATGACCACATCCCGGATGAGTAAGCTTGGCCCGCCGCAGCCCACAGGCAATCCGTTTTGGCCGCCCTTGCCACAGCCGCCTGATTCATCCCAAGCCAAGTCATTGCCGATGGCTTCAATCTGCGCCAGGGTGTGAAACACATTCCCCGTCAAGGTCACATCCCGCACTGGCTCGGCCAATTGTCCCTTGCGCACCCGCCAGGCTTCCCCCGCGGTGAACGTAAACATCTCGCCGTTGGTCATGCCTCCCAACCAGTTACGGGCGTAAATCCCATCCCCCAGCGCCGCTAGTAAGTCGGCTAACGACGCCGTGCCTGGCCCAATCCAAGTGTTGGTCATGCGCACCAGCGGCGGATAGTGATAGCTCAAACAGCGGGCATTGCCGGTCGGGGCTTCTCCCAACTTGCCGGCGGTCTCCCGCGAATGCAGCCGCGCCGTTAACACCCCATCGGTAATGAGTTGGGTCACCGTGGCGGGCACGCCCTCATCGTCGTAGGCATAACTGCCCCGGTGGCCGGGTAACGCTGCCCCATCAAAAATCTGCAACTCCGGCGGTCCAAACCGTCGCCCCAGCGTCATCACCTCCAACATGTCCGGGTTTTCGTAGAGCATGTCCGCTTCCGACAAATGCCCAAACGCCTCATGCACGAATAATCCCGTCAGGATAGGGTCAATCACCACCCGATACACCCCGCCCTTGACCTTGGGTAGGGACAACGCTTGTACCGCCCGTTCCGCTGCGCCCCGCACCTGCGCATCCAAGCCCTGTAAATCCCGAAAATCCCGGCGCGACCCCGTGGTTTCCCGTCCCACCTGCACCATGCCATTGCCAGTGGCTGTAGCGCTAAACCGCATTTCCATATCCACCCAGGACTGGTCAATCCACGTACCCTCAGACGTTGCCAGGATGACTCGGTGGGCGGCGTCACCATACCGTACAGTGGTTGTACTAATTTTGTCTGACACGGACTGGAGGACTTCCTGGTAGTGCTCGCACAGGGCTTTTTTTTCAGCCAAGGGCACCGTTTGGGGATCAACGCCGGTGACCAGGGGGCCGCACTGGGCTTGCACCGGTTCAACGGGCGCCAGTTGGGTAGTCTCGGTGCCGACCGCTCTAGCCGCGCTAATGGCGTACTCCACGTGGTCGGCCAAGGTCTCCAGGGAATTAAAACTGGCAAAGCCCCAGCCGCCCCGGTGACAGGCTCGCACTTGGCCGCCAATGGACAAACGTTCCCCTAGCGCCTCCACCCGCCGATTACGCAGCACGATATCCGTACTTTGAATCGCCTCTAGCCGAATGCTCAAAAAATCGACCCGTTCTCGGTAGTGGTCTAAGGTTTTTTGGAGCAGGTCGCTATAGTTGGTGAGGAGGTGCATGGGGATTTTCAGGCGGCGAACACCCGCTGGCTAGGGATTTTGGGGCGTCACCTCCCCAATTATATACGTCTCTAAACCCAGGCGAGCGAGGGTGGCCTGCGCTAGAGTTACCTGGTCTGGGGGCACGACCACCACATAGCCAATCCCCAAGTTAAACGTTTCCCGCATGGCAGCCTCCGGGACGTGGCCCTGCTGAGCGATCCACTGAAAAATCCCTGGCCAGGACCAATTTTGCCATTGGATTTCGATGTGCTGATGGGGACCCAGGCACCGGGGGAGATTTTCGGGCAAGCCGCCGCCGGTGATGTGGGCCATACCGTGAATGTCAACTCCGGCTGCTCGCAACGCCTGCACCGCTGGAACGTAGATGACGGTGGGTGTTAATAACACTTCGCCTAAACGTTGACCTGCCAGTTCTGGGGGTGTCTCGGCCAAAACCGCCGGTATTTGGGTTTCATCGCCTGCCAAGTTGGTCAAAATTTTACGCACCAGGCTGTAACCGTTGCTGTGAACGCCACTGCTGGCCAAACCAATGGCAACATCCCCAACCTGCACCTGGCTACCGTTCAGCAATTCCTGCCGTTCCACCACCCCTACACAAAACCCAGCCAAATCATAAACCCCCGGCCCATAGAACCCTGGCATTTCGGCGGTTTCTCCCCCTAGGAGTGCACAGCCACTTTGCCGGCACCCTTCGGCGATACCCTGCACCACCGCCGCCAGCGTTTCCCGGTCAAGGACCCCTGTGGCGATGTAGTCCAGGAAAAACAAGGGTCGCGCATTGCTGGTGAGCACGTCATTGACGCACATAGCCACCAGGTCAATGCCAATCGTGTCGTGACGGTTGAGGAGTTGCGCCAACTTTAGTTTGGTTCCCACCCCGTCTGTCCCGGCGACTAGAACCGGTTCTCGATAACCAGCTGGCAGTTGAAAATATCCCCCGAAGCCGCCAATGCCGCCTAAAACGCCAGGGATGCGCGTGCGTTCGACGGCAGGACGAATGGCCTCGACAAACGCCCGTGCTCCTGCTAAATCCACTCCGGCGGCGCGGTAATCCATGGGTTGGGCTTGTGCAGGTTTGTACGAATCTGTTAAAGTCTGTGAGGACTACCTTTTCACTCTGCCACGAAGTGCGCCCAACGCCAAGCGTGCCGCCTGCTTCGAGGCAATCGTTGAGGGTTGTGAGGAGTGAACGATGCCCAACGCGCCCAGAAACAAAGTTCTGCACATGGCTACGCTGACTTCTTTAGTCGCTGGTGTGCTGTGGAATGTTCCTGCCTTGCCGGGCCGCAGTGAAGTTTTCAAGGTGGGTGAGCGGACGCCGGCAGCTGCGCCAACACTACGGGTTTATCCCCACACCCTCAATGGTCAACCGGCGGCCACAGTGCTGGTGCATAACATCCCGATTTTGACGTTTGTGGGGCGGACATCAGGGGTCGTGGCAGATGCAGGGGTGAAAGTCGCCAATGCGCAACCCAGCGGCGGCGACCCCCTCCTACCGGCGACCCAATTCATTGCGCGCTTGCACCGGCTGCTGCAACAGCGCTGGGATGCGAAGGATTTACAGGTGGTCATGGACGAGCGCCAGCAACTCTGGTTACAGTATCGCCATGAGCGGTTGCTCCATTTTGACCCATCAGTGACGTTTGACGGGGCCAGCGCCGATCCGGTGCAAAATGCGCTACAGATGACGAATCGTCTGCGCCTGCGATTGGGGAACGCTCCCCCCTTGACAGCGGTAGCGACGCCTGCGAATCAACCGTTCTCGCCCCAACGGGTCTGGTCAGCAGCGGTGGGGTCCGTACGGGCCGTACTGCGGGGTTGGGCATCCTGGTACGGGTCAGAGTTCCGGGGACAGCGGACTGCCAGCGGTGAACCCTTTAATCCGCAAGACCTCACAGCCGCCCATCGCACGTTACCATTCGGCACGCGGGTGCGGGTGACCAATTTGCGCAATGGCCGTTCGGTGGTGGTGCGGATCAACGACCGGGGACCCCATTTGCCGGGACGGGAGATTGATATTTCCGCCAGAGCTGCGCGAATCCTTGGTTTGATCCAGATGGGAACGGCGCCCGTACGTTTGGAGGTATTGGAACCGTAAGGTGCGTTTGGTTCGGACCCGAGCGGGTTTGCGCACAGCGTTGGCTAACCAGCAGGATGTAGGTTTTGTGCCGACCATGGGCGCCTTGCATCCCGGCCATGTCGCGCTGGTACAGGCGTCTCGTCGGGAACATGCTGTGACGGTTGTGAGCATTTTTGTGAACCCACTGCAATTTGGCCCGCAGGAGGACTACGACCGCTACCCCCGCACCCTCGATGCCGACCTAGCCCTGTGTGAGCAATTGGGGGTGGATATTGTTTTTGCGCCAACAGTAGCGGAATTGCTAGGGTCAGGGGAGTTGACCCAGGTGGTGCCCCCGCCTCGCTTGACCCAGCATTTGTGTGGCCCCCATCGCCCTGGACATTTCACTGGCGTAGCGACGATTGTGACGTTGTTATTACAACTGGTGCGCCCGAAAACGCTCTACCTGGGACAAAAAGATGCCCAACAAGTCGTGATTTTGCGGCAGGTTATCCAGGATTTGCAACTGGGCGTGCAGGTGCGGGTGATCCCGACCGTGCGTGAACCGGATGGACTGGCCTACAGCTCGCGCAATGCCTATCTGGCTGGAGAGGCGCGGCAGCGGGCAGCCTGTATTTACCGGGGACTCCAACGGGCAGAAACCCTCTTCCGGCAGGGGGAACGGCAGGCAGCGACCTTGCTGGCGGCAGTGCAGGCGGAATTAGCCCAGGAACCCGCGTTGACTGTCCAATACTTGGAACTCGTGGACGCAACGACTTTGCAGCCCCTGACGGTGGTGGAAACGGAGGGCATCTTGGCGGTGGCGGTGTGGTTGGCAGGGGTACGGTTGATTGACAATGTGTGGCTCAAGTGCCGGTCGCCGGTGGTGGCCATTGATGGGCCGGCGGGGGCTGGGAAATCCACCGTATCGCGGTTAGTGGCGCAACGCCTGGGGTTGACGTATTTGGATACGGGCGCCTTGTACCGGGCAGTGACCTGGGCCGTCCTGCGGGCAGGGATTGCACCGGCAGACCAGGTAGCAGTGGCGGAATTAGTGGCCCAATTGCAGTTGGAGTTGCGCTGGCAGCCGGAGTTGCGGGTGTATGTGAATGGGGAAGATTGCACTGACTGGATTCGCACTCCAGCCGTGACCCAGGTCGTGTCTCAGGTGGCGGCCCAACCGGCGGTGCGACAGGTATTGCTCAATATCCAGCGGCGATACGGGCAACAGGGGGGAATGGTGATGGAAGGGCGGGACATCGGCACAACCGTGTTTCCCGATGCGGAGGTGAAGATTTTTTTAACGGCGTCGGTGCAGGAACGGGCGCAGCGCCGCTGGCGGGAATTGCAGCAGCAAGGGGTGACCGATGTGGACCTAGCAGCAATTGCCGAGGCGATTGCCCAACGGGATGCCCAAGACAGTCAACGGGCGGTTTCTCCCCTACGCCAAGCACCGGATGCCGTTGTGATTAATTCCGACGGTTTGACCATTCAGGACGTGGTGGAGCGGATTGTCGCCGTCTGGCAGAAAACGGTGGGGCTATAATGGGATACGAGCCACGCCAGCTCTGGCAGTATGCTTGATTTGGTAATCATCGTCTCAGTAATTCTGGTGGCCGGGGCGCTGGGCTTTCAGAGTGTGGAATGGCTGCCCCCAGAGACCCTGGAGCCAGTACAGAATGTGTTGGGCCTGCGGTGGGTGCTCAGTGGTTTTGCCGCCTTGATTGTGGGCTTGCCAGTGGGTGTGATGGTGCAGGGGGCTTACCGACGCTTGGAACGACAGTTGCGGCAGTGGCCGATTGAACTGGTATTGACGCGGGCAGTCGGACTGGTGCTGGGGTTGCTGGTGGCGAATTTGCTCCTGGCGCCCCTGTTTGTGCTACCGATTCCTGCAGGATTGGGCTGGTTGAAGCCGCTAGCGGCGGTCGTGACGAGCTTGGCTTTGAGTTATGTGGGGATGTCGGTAGCGGACACCCACGGCCCCTCGCTGTTGCGCTTGATTAGCCCTAATAGCGTGCAATCGATGTTGTTAGCAGAGGGAACGTTGCAGCCGGCAGCCAGTAAGATTCTCGACAGCAGTGTGATTATTGATGGGCGAATTGAGCCAATCCTGGCGACGCAGTTTTTGGAAGGTCAACTGATTGTACCGCGATTTGTGCTGGCGGAGTTGCAGGCCTTGGCTGACAGCAGCAATGACCAGCGCCGCAGTCGGGGACGCAAGGGGTTGGAATTGCTCAAGCGGTTGCAACAGAATTACTCCCAGCGGCTGGTGATTCACAGCGCTGACTACCCCGACCTGGAGACGGTGGATGCCAAGCTGGTGCGGCTGGCCCAAGAACTCAACGCGATGTTGCTCACCAACGACTACGGGCTGAACCAGGTGGCGACTGTACAGGGGGTGCGGGTGTTGAACATCAACGACCTGGCCCAGGCGCTGCGGGTTCTCTATCAACCGGGGGATACACTCGACCTGAAGATTCTCAAGGAAGGCAAGGAGCCGAGCCAAGGCGTCGGGTATCTAGAAGACGGCACGATGGTGGTGGTGGAGCAAGGCCGGGCGCATATTGGCGACCAATTGCCAGTGGTGGTGACGGGCGCATTGCAGACGAGTGCAGGGCGCATGATTTTTGCCCGGCCTAAGACCTCCCTCAAAACATAGCGTGGACATTTACGTGGCGCGGGCCGGGTTACGGTTTGCCCTGGGACAATCAGGCCGTCGGGTTCTACTCGTCGTGGGCCTTAACCCCAGCCGGGCGACGCCTACCCAAGCAGACCCTACCGTGACCAAAGTGCAGCGTCTTACGCAGCAGGCCGGTTTTGATGGTTTTATCCTGGTGAACCTCTGCCCGCTGCGGTGTCCCCATCCCCGCGATTTACCGCCCACGCTGCCGGTGGAGTGGCAACAGGAGAATCGGGCTTGGATTCGAGAAGTCGTCCAGCTTTGGCCGCCGGTCGGTATTTGGGCCGCCTGGGGCAACGGCATTGGGCAACGCTCCTATTTAGGCCAAAGTTTGCAGGCGTTATGGCCCAGCCTGTCTGGCTATTCCTGGTGGCGTTACGGGTCATTAACGAGCCAAGGCCATCCCCGGCATCCCGTGCGGGTCGGTTACGGGAGGGAATTTAGGCCGTTGGATATGACAAGTTATGTCCAGCGATTCAAAATCCCATCTGGGTCAAGCGCCGTTCAAATTCATCCCAGGCGATGTGCTGCTCCAGGTAGTGCAGGTGCTGGGGGTGATAGGGCGCTTGAATCCGGTCCACCCATAGGATTTCGGCGTCCGGCGACAGCACCGGCACATCTGGGTCAAATGCCGTTGGCGAGGTCAAGGAACTGCTAAAGCCCTTAAACACCAGCACTTCCCCCGTTTCATCCCCCTCACGCACGGTCAGTCGCAGCACCTCGCGGGGGTGGGAACGGCTGTAGTTTTCCAAGCGTTCAATGGGCGTGGTCATGGGTTTTAAGGGGAAAGCGCTGTCCGTCCCTGTTTTGCCAAACGCACCAGCAGGAAATAGGCGAGCGCCAAACCATAGACCGCCAGGCCAACTACACCCCAGAATCCCAGGTCCGTTGCAGGGACGTTCCGGTGGAACAACTCGCGATAGCCCCAGGGCGCTTCTAGCCAGACCCGGCATTGCGCATCTGCCACCAGAGCCGTCGAGGACAAAAACCCGCAGCGCAGAAACGGCAGCATCGCCACCGCCCCCAAACTAGCCGCCCAGGTGACAATCCAGCGCCAGATACTCGTGACCCTGGCCAGTAGCCCCGGTCGCTCCGCAATTTCCTCGTTGATGTCCACCCAAAACCATAGGCAAGTGGGCAGTAGCACCTGGGCCAGCAACGAGACGGGAAAGCCAATCGGCAATGCCCCAATCAGGAGATACACCGTAATCATCAACAGGCTGGAGACTTGCCAGTAGATGCTGAGCAACGTCAAAATCGCCCGCGCCCGCTGCGCCCACGCCCAGACCAGCAACCCCAATGGGACCAACACGTAAAAGACCACCGCCACCCGGTAATACATCCACACCAGCGTTGTCAGCAGCTCCTGCGACATGGTTGTTGCCCATTGCTTCGCCAAACCCTAGTCTAAATCAAATCCCATGACCCCGCCCCGGACACGATAGGATGAAGAAGTGTAAACATTAAAAAAATATAAAGATTGCCGTAGATGAGTGGATATACCCTGCGGTGGGTCAAAAGTGTGGGGGAGGTGCCGGCGGCCCAGTGGAATGCGTTGGCTTTGCCCTTGGGAACGCCGTTTTTGGAGTGGGAGTGGTTAAACCATTTGGAAACATCGGGCAGCGCCATTCCCCGGACGGGCTGGTTGCCTCGGCACTTGACCCTGTGGCGCGGGGGAACCTTAGTAGCGGCGGCGCCCCTGTATATCAAAGCGCACAGCTACGGCGAGTTTGTCTTTGACCACCAGTGGGCTGAGTTGGCTTATCGGCTGGGAGAGCCTTATTACCCCAAGCTGGTGGGGATGACGCCCTTTACGCCTGCGGTGGGTTACCGGTTTTTAGCTGCGCCGGGGGAAGACGTAAATGAACTGTTCCTAGAGGCAATTGACCGGTTTTGCCAACAGGAGGGCATTTCCAGTTGCCATTTTTTGTTTGTGGACCCGGCCTGGGGCGAAGCCATGACGGCGTTGGGCTGTCACCGCTGGCTGCACCACCACTACCTCTGGCAAAACCAGCATTACCAGACGTTTGAGGATTACCTCGCCCATTTCAACGCCAACCAGCGGCGCAACATCAAACGGGAACGCCAAGCTGTACAGAAAGCGGGTATCCACATGCAGGTGCTTACGGGCAAGGACATTCCCGAATCTTTTTGCAACCTGATGTATGACTTGTACAGCCACACCTGCGACCGGTTTTTGTGGGGCAGCAAGTACCTCACCCGCAAATTTTTTCAGGGTCTGGCGCGGGATTATCGGCATCGGCTGGTCTTTAGCGTCGCTTGTACAGAACAGGGGTTCCAAGAGCCAGTGGGCATGGCCTTCTGTGTCCGCAAAGACCAGCAGTTGTACGGGCGCTACTGGGGGGCTTGGCAAGAAATTGACTGTTTGCACTTTGAAACCTGCTATTACACGCCCATTGCTTGGGCCATTACCGAAGGCATCCAAACGTTTGACCCAGGCGCTGGCGGACGGCACAAGAAACGGCGGGGATTTTGGGCAACGCCCAACTTCAGCCTGCATCGCTTTTACACGCATCGCCTGGGGGCAATCCTGCCGGAGTACATTCACCAGACCAATGCTTACACGGTTCAGGAGATTCAAGCCATTAACGAAAACATCCCCCTCAAGAGCGAACCGCCCGTGACCCAAATTGCTGGTATGACTTTATCCGTCCCGCCAGAAACCGAGGGAGACTAGGGCTGAATCGCCAGCAACTCCACGTCGAAATACAAGGTGGCATTCGGGGGAATCACGCCGCCGACGCCTTGCGCCCCATAGCCCAGTTCCGGGGGAATTTCCAAGCGCCGCTGGCCGCCCACCTTCATCGTCGCCACGCCTTCATCCCAGCCCTTGATGACCTGTCCCACGCCCACTCGGAAACGAAAGGGTTGGTTGCGCTCGTAAGAACTGTCAAAGACCTGCCCATCGGCCAGCTTGCCCACGTAATGCACGACGGCGGTTTGGCCGCGTTTGGGACTCGCTCCCTTGCCTGGTCGCAATTCCTGATACCGCAACCCCGATGGCGTGATAATCCAGTCGTCTAGGGTGGTGCTGGGACGCTGCGTGACCTCGGTCGCTGGTGCAACCGTGCTTTCTTCCGCAGGGGGAGCATCCGGCGCAGCGATGGCTGGAGCAGACTGGAGATTGGCTAGCACTTGCGCTCCGAGCAACACCAGCGCGCTAACGATAAACACCACCAAGCTAATCAAAATCGCCGGGAGATGGTCCATGGTTTTACCCCTCATGTACCTGCCGTCCAGCTCTTGAGATATTCCTCTTGCACCGGCGTGAGGGTATCAATCTCAATCCCCATCGCTTTCAATTTTAGGTGGGCAATTTCCCGGTCGAGTTTGGCTGGTACGGGGTAGATGCCCGGCGCCAATTCCCCTTTGTGTTTCACCAGGTATTCGCAAGCCAGGGCTTGGTTGGCAAAACTCATGTCCATTACACTAGCGGGATGGCCCTCAGCGGCAGCCAGATTGATCAACCGGCCTTCCCCCAACACAATAATAGGCTTACCGGACCGGAGGCGGTACTCCTGGACAAAGGGGCGGAGCTGGACAATGGCACTGCTCATATCCGCCAGGGTTTTCAGGTCAATTTCGATGTCGAAGTGCCCCGAGTTAGCCACGATGGCCCCTGGTTTCATCAGTTCAAAATGCTCGCGCCGGATCACGTGTTTGTTGCCCGTGACGGTAATGAAAATATCCCCCACCATAGCTGCCTGGTGCATGGGCATCACCTGGAACCCGTCCATGGCCGCCTCCAAGGCCCGCACCGGGTCCACTTCGGTCACAATCACCCGCGCCCCTAGACCCCGCGCCCGCATCGCCGTTCCTTTGCCGCACCAGCCGTAGCCGGCCACGACCACTGTTTTCCCAGCAATTAGGATATTCGTCGCCCGCAGGATGCCGTCCATCGTGGATTGCCCTGTTCCGTAGCGATTGTCAAAGAAGTGCTTCGTTTCGGCATCGTTTACGTTCACCGCCGGAAAGGCCAGCACCCCTGCCGCCAGCATTGCCCGCAGCCGGATCACGCCTGTCGTGGTTTCTTCCGTCGTGCCAATGATTTCCGGGATTTGCTGGGGACGCTCCTGCACCAGTGTTGCCACTACATCGCTGCCATCGTCAATGATCACCTGGGGATGGTGGTCCAGCGCCCGGCGCACATGGCGTTGATAGGTGGCCGTGTCTTCCCCCTTGATAGCAAAGACCGGAATCTGGTGCTCCACCACTAAACAAGCCGCCACGTCATCTTGGGTGGAAAGGGGATTGCTGGCAATCAACAGGGCATCCGCGCCACCAGCTTTCAACGTCAGCGCTAAATTAGCTGTTTCGGTCGTCACATGACAACAGGCCACCAGGCGAATCCCCTGCAAGGGTTTTTCCTGGGCAAATCGTTCCCGAATCTGGGCCAACACCGGCATTTCTCGGGCCGCCCATTCAATTCGCTGCCGACCCAGGGGCGCGAGACTCAAATCCTTCACATCACAATCTACCCGGGTGCCCATCGCTGTCATAAAAAACCCTCAACCGAATGACCTGCGTTTTCTTAGCCTAACACCAAAGCGCTTGGGGTAGGATCGAAGCAATCGCGCAGTTTTGGGGCTATGCAACCACAGAGCCGGATTTATGTCGCAGGGCATCGGGGTCTAGTGGGTTCAGCCATCTACCGGCAACTCCAACAGCAGGGTTATACCAACGTCATAACTGCCACGCGCCAGGAATTGGATTTGCGAGATGAACTAGCAGTCCGGCGATGGTTTGACCAGCAGCAACCGGAATACGTGTTCCTCGCAGCAGCTAAAGTCGGGGGTATCTTAGCGAATGCCACCTATCCAGTTGATTTTCTCCAGGACAATTTGCAAATTCAGACTAACGTCATTGCCCACAGTTTTCGCACCGGCGTCAAAAAATTGCTGTTTCTCGGTTCTTCGTGCATCTATCCCAAATTCGCTCCCCAGCCCATCAAGGAAGAATACCTGCTCACCGGGGCATTAGAACCGACGAACCAGTGGTATGCGGTGGCCAAAATTGCTGGGATTAAACTTTGTCAAGCCTACCGGCAGCAATATGGTTGGTCAGCCATTTGCGCCATGCCCACCAATCTTTACGGCCCCGGTGATAACTTTGATTTGCAAACCTCCCACGTCCTACCCGCCTTGATCCGTAAATTTCACGAAGCCAAAGTGCAAGGCCAACCCCAAGTGACGGTCTGGGGAACAGGGACGCCTCGGCGCGAATTTCTCTACGTGGATGACCTGGCCGATGCCTGTATTTTTTTGATGCAACACTACGACGACCCAGAAATTATCAATGTAGGAACTGGTGAAGATTTGAGCATCAAGGAATTGGCGGCGCTTGTACAAAAAATCGTGGGTTATCAGGGGGAAATTGTGTACGACACTAGTAAACCCGACGGCACACCCCGCAAATTATTGGATATTTCCCGGCTCCAGGCCCTAGGGTGGCAAGCCCAAACGCCCTTGGCGCTAGGCATCGAAAAAACTTACGAATGGTATCTGGCCCATGCCCAAGGGTGTACAAAAGCGTGATTTACCGCAGAAAATTTGTCTGGTCTGTGGGCGGCCATTCACCTGGCGCAAAAAATGGGCCGATTGCTGGGACGAAGTGAAATACTGTTCCGAACGGTGCCGGCGGCGACGTCATTCCACTAGACCATGACCGGTTAAACGCAAAAAGACATCCTCCAAGTTGGCCCGACGACGGCTGAGGCGAGTGCTGTCGAGACGTTCTAGCGCCTGCCACAGGGTGGAATGATGTTCTGGCAAGCTCACCACATAGCCTTGCCCTAGGGGTCGCCACCAGACGCCGGCCCGCTCAGCCAAATCCTGGATGACGGCAGCTTCGACCCCTTCGATTTCCGCCACTTCCGACCCGATGATGCGTTGAATCAAGTCTTCCGGCGAGCCTTGGTCAACGACCACCCCTTGTTGCAGCAATAGCAGCCGGTCGCACAGGCGTTGGGCTTCGTCCATGTAATGGGTGGTCAGCAGCACCGCACAGCCCTCTTGTTTGAGTTGAGCAATCCGCCGCCAGAAGGCTTGGCGAGCATCGGGGTCTAAGCCAGTCGTGGGTTCATCCAAGAAGATGATTTTGGGCCGGTGGATCAAAGCTCTGGCCAGCACCAACCGCCGTTTCAATCCCCCAGAGAGCACATCCACCCGCTGGTGCGCGTAGTCCGTCAAGTCCATTTCTGCTAGCAGTTCCCACGCCCGTTGTTTGGCCGGTCGGCCCGTGATGCGATAGTGATGGGCAAAAAAAACTAAATTTTCCCAAACCGTGAAATCGGGGTCGAGATTGTCTTCTTGGGTCACAACGCCGAGCAGTCGTCGTGCTTGTCGCCCTTGGCGTTGGACGTGGTAAGGACCAATCTGTACCAGCCCGCGATGGGGGATCACCGCCCCGTAGAGCATCCCAAAAGTGGTGGTCTTGCCAGCGCCATTGGGTCCCAACAAGCCCAGGATTTCACCGGGTTGCAGGCGCAAGCTCACTCCCTGCACCACTGCCCGCTGGCCGTAATACTTCCACAGGTCCTGGGCAATGAGTTCCATGTTCTCTAGGGTAGCCAGTTTTCATCTAGGGCTTGTTCCAGGGTAAAGGGGGGTGTTTCGGGAACCAGCTTGTCGTCTAACCCGCTGCCATCCAAAAACAGTTTTCGACCTCGTTGATACTGGCGGCTGAAGATGTCCTCGACGAAGGGATAGAGACTTGGGCTACGCTTCAGACGGTCTTGGATTTCAATGCGAAAGTTACGGATTTCGACAAGCCAGCCCCGATAGCATCGTTCCCGTTCCGCATCCCAGTATTTCAGCTTCAGTAAATGCTCACACAAACGCATCAAGTAGCTAGCAACCGCGTGTTGATTACTCTGGCCCAAGTCCTCCAGCTCCTCGACTAAGTGTTCCACGTCCACTTGTGACCAGTCGCCTGCGCGGATACAGGCAAGCGTTTTTTCCAGCCAGAGTTGGTAGTCGGTTTCGTAGAGCGAAGGGGTATTCATCGGTTTAGTTCGGAGCAGACTAACTACACTTCAGCGCCATTATCGGCACCTCAGTCGGCCCTCGTTAGTCCGCTGCAATTTTCCTTCGCGTACCTGACCAATAATACCTTCAGCAACTACGCAATAGTACGGCCCTCTGGGTTGCCCCCGAGGAATAAATACCAACTGTGGATCACTGCCTCCGAGGCCAGCCCTATCACCGAACGGGCCAAAACGGAAGCTGTAACCATCCGTGGGGTTGGTGCCAAATTGTGGATTTGAAGTGGTATTGGCAGGGTCAATAGCAACTGTACGGGCATCGCTGTCCATGAGAGATTGCCAACTGGTATGATTCCGGCAGTTATATGCACGCCCCCCCGGTTGCACTGACACTTCCACAAAGCCATTTCTATCCCGAAAACAAACTTCCCAAGGGCGCGAGGTGCGAATGGCTTGACTTTGGGCTTCGCGGATTTTGTCTAGAGCGTTAGCACGGGCGTTGTACAAACGCTGGCGCGTCAGAATAGCCAGCCAACTAGGTGCAGCAATCGCAGCTAAGATGCCTATGATGACAGCGATAACGACAACTTCAACTAGAGTAAATCCTTGATTAGCTTTGACCGGTTGCATAGGGTTTACCTCCTAAAGTTAACTGGGTCGCCGGTTGTAGCTTCCACGGGTGCGCACTTGGGTTTCTACTGCTGGACGGAACTGATTAGTCCCCCGCTCAATTTCCCGTAAGCCGGCCCGTTCAGCGGCATTCCCCCGCAGGTAGAGATACACATCCTGCACAAAGCCAGTACCCTCTCCAACCCGCTCCCGCACACAGGCGAAAAACGATGGAAACCCCGTATCCGACCCTGCACCTGTGGAAGATAGGTAACCTGGTGGGCAATTGATAGAAACACGGTCCCCAGTCCAATCCACATTGGAAACTAAGATAGCGGTATCGGAATTAGGTCCATTCCAGTGCGGGATAGTACTAGGCCATGTAGGACCTGTCAATGGGTCGAGATTGGCGAGACGGTCCGCAAAGGAGGGAGCCCATTGGTACTGGTAGAAATACCCCCGTACAATCCGCGCTGGGCCACGAGGCTGCGTATCAGTAGTAAAACCGCAAGCAGGTCCACCAGGCCGAGTAGGCGGCCCACCAGGGTTGCGGCACAACACGTACACAACCAGTACGTACTGTGTGCGAGTGTAGTTCATCACTCGCTGGCAATCTTGGTTTCCCCCACAGCGATTTCGGGCATACCAATCGAGAACGGCGTATTCATCAGAAGGCGCTCCAGAGAGATTCAGAAGATTCAAATCCGGCAGCTCTTCCCGCTTCCAAAACGCCAGCACCGTATTGCGCGGCAGTCTCAGTCCCTGGCAAGTTGTACCATTCCCTGTGCCATCAGCTCCCAAGCAGTTCCGGTCATAGACCAACACCGCTTCCCGCAGTTCCGACGCAATGTAGTCCAACGCCTGCGCCATTTCCCGCTCGGTCTCGCTACGCGCTGTCTCCGTGCGCTCGGTGCGGAGCATCTCAGTAACCAGGTACATCATCCCGCCTAACAGCACCACCCCCAGTGTCGCACCAACCAGCAGCTCAGCTACCGTAAACCCAGCGCGAGCTAAGCGATTCTTGGACTGAAGCATTGTTAGCAACCATCTGCGCATGACTTGCATTCTCCTTGCCCCCCTACTGACGACACCTAGCCTGGTCACCACCTAACACTAAGCACAGATTCAACAAAGAATCAGGTGCATCTGGCATAAACACCCGTCCATATTGCACCGCCAGGGGGTTACTGACAGCCTCTATTGCCCCTAAGCGGACAGCTGCGGGTCGAATCCCCAGCGGCCCGGTGTAGGTTCCCTGCACTACGGCTCGCGGATACACCCGCACCCCAAAAACGAAGGCTATCGGCCTGCCATCTGAAGCTAGCTGCTGCCGAACTCGAAACGCCTGTGTTCCGAAATCTGGCCGCCCGTCAGCATTAATATCGATGCGACAAAGGCCCGCATTTGGATTGGGATTTCTCAAATCACAAAGCGGAGCATTCCTCAACGCATTAGCCGCTGGTGGTGGAACCGCGTCCAGCGAAGTAGCACTATTCGGAGGAACTATCCTGTTGATGTCGTTAATGAAATCAGACACACTTCCACCTGCTGGCCCCCTTTCCATCCTCAGTCGCACGAGATCGATGTATCCCTGGGCCAAGAAATAAGCTTGCTCAACTCGCTGGCTCTGAGCACGAGCGGCAACCGAAAGAGCAACAATTGGCGGGATCAGCGCTGCCGTGAGACCAATAATGGCAGTGGCCACGACAACTTCAATTAAGCTGAACCCACCGCTCTGTATCTGCAACTGCTTAGGCCGCATGGTTGTACCTCCATCAGGGGCAGGTCAAGTTGGGAGTTACGAATTGCCGCAACCGGCAGATGTAAGGGTCTTGCGCCCCAAGTTCCAAGAAGTATTCATTCCGAGCGTTAGACAGCATCAGGAAGCGCTTGGATGCTGGGCCCGCCGGTGCATACTGCAGCGCTGGGTCATATCCCCAGAAACGTAGGGGCGGTTCATAGTACGGGAAGTATGTATTAACTGTATCACCCACACGGTCCCGCTCCAGAGCATCGAAGTCAAAGGGGCCTGTAGCGTAGTTACTGAAGTTGAGTTGCAGCAGTGACCCCTGAATCCGGAGTGGAGTTTGCTGAACCTCCAGAAACCGCGGGAAATTGTGCAGGCCACCATAGGGTTGACCTCGCCGTGAAGGCACTAGACCACTGATAATCACAGCATTGACCGTGTAGTCCGTACCCCGCAGGGGCACAAAGTCATAGCGACGGCCAAAACGAGTCGCAGCATCCATGTAGTTGTCAACGCCCACGATGGCTTGGGTAGCACCCGTCTGCTGCAGACGATGCGTGCCGTCGCTACCCACTATAATTGGCGACCCCAGGTCATAAGGAAATTCGCGTGCCCAGCCGTTACGGGGAACACTGCCTGGATTGTTAGCAAGATCGGGGCTTATGATGGGGAAGGTATTTCTAAACGACGGGCTGCCGCTTGTGCATTCGTTGCCAAACTGGCCGTCAATATCCTGTACGTTACGGATACCGTGCTCGATATACCCATCGCAGAAGTTATGGGTAACCAAGCTAACTGCATCTGCTAGGATTTCGACTGGTCGCCAGGTATCGCCACCTGGTGTAGCGAAGGCATAGTTGCGATCCGACCGACCATAAAACTGGTTGAAGTCGTAAGGGAAGGGTAGGGCTTGCAGAAATTCTTCCATCGGATTACCAGCCGCGTTCATATGCAGGTTAAACCCACTACGACCCCGTGCCCATTGAGTCATCACATAGACGGGGTTATCACTGACAAATGTCAGCCCGTAGATGTTCTGGTCTGGTGGAAGATTCCCGCCAATCCGGCTGACATCGTTGCCATTCATCAGGCGGAACCCATGTACCCGGCGGCTGGGGTCGGCGTAATAGTCCACCGGCTTAATACTCAAGCCTGAGGGTGCAAGCGGAGGGTCCGATGGCCGGCGCGGGTCGTAGTTCATACGGAAAGGCAAGCTTGGACCATCCAGGTATTGATTACGCCATTCGGCCAAATAGCTGTCCCAAGTGCTGTTTGCTGGGCGGGCAATGGCGTCTTCTCGCATGGCATCTTCGCGGAAGGCATAGACAATACCACTGCTCACCGATAGCCAGGCATCATTGGCTCCCCTTGGCCCTCGGTCAACTCGCCGCAGCAGGTCAATGTCAAAGTCCATCACCCGCGCCGTTTGCAACTCCCGTCCGTTGAACAGGGCCTTTTCAGCCAAGCCAGTACGGTAGGCAGACAGAAGCAGGCGGGCATTGCTCGGTTGGAAACGACTGATGATCAAGTCAGTCTCCTTCTGATATAGGTCTGCCGTATTGACATTGGCATCCCGTGGCAAACTACCCCCACCAGCCGGGAGTTCTTGAGTCACCGGTAACTGCCAGTCCCTTGGGTTGTAGTCCGAACCAGCCCGAGCAGCCAGACGCATCGCTTCTAAATCAGACGCAGGAAATGGCTCGTAAGTAACTAATCGGTTCGCATCTTCCGCAATGTATTGGCCTAGCACATATGGCTCTGAGAATCTCTCGTTTCGATTCGTTGGGCTTCCACTTGGTTGGTTGTAGGGGCTGGGGTCGTCACTATTGCGCATGTTGATCCCCGACGTTCCATCATGACCGTGCTGGTCGCCTGCGCCAACCTGCCCATCCGAGTTCAAATCCCCTGGGAACAGGTAATACAAAGATGGATACTTGGGCTGCGTCGGACACAACCGGGCCAGAGCAATCATTTCTCGCTCAACCAAAGCATTGTTACGGTCAGTTGGATTGTTCCCGACCTGATATCCAAAGTAGTTGATGTCAGCCAAGCTAAGGTCGCAAGGCAGGTCGACGCGCGGGTTAAGTAGATCACTCAATAGGTCATTCGGGTTGAAGTTGCGAGGATCCGGAGGTAAAGGCGGACCGTAGGGGTCTGCGGGATGAGTTTTGGCTGTGCGGAAACGGTAACTCAAGCGACGGTTGTTCTGGTCTCGGTCATGGTTCATCGTGCGATTGGAGCTACCGTCGCTGAACACCGGATCTCCCGGCAAATACTCCCGGAACCCATAGGTACGGTCTCGCACAATTTGCAACCAAGTGTTCACAAACCGCGCCAGGTACACCAGCCGGTTCCAGCGCTGGTAGTTGGAGTTAGGATCGGTATTCCAGTTGGGTTCTGTTGCAAAGCTATCTCGAATCCGCGCCAGCGCCGCAATGTAGTACTCCGCAGGAATGTTGTAGCAGTTGGGGTTAGGCGGAGATTGGTTGACAGGACAGTTACTTGCACCCTTGGGAATGAAATCCAGGATGCCATGTCCCATCTCATAATTGCCAGCACCTTCACGCCCATCCTGCAACATCCGCAGGGTCGCGGCCAGGCGCTTCAGGTTGATTTCGATATTGGGAGAACTTCCCCGGTCACCTGGTGACGCTTGGTTGGGCGGATTGGGTGGGACATTAGGAGTGGGAGGCTCGTTTTGGTATGGCTGATCAGGATTACCCGACATATAGAAGTCACGACCACGCCCACGATAACCCCAATCCAGGTACCAGTAAACGTTGTCCGCCAGGATTCCCAGCGTGCAACCTGCGGTGTGTAGATTCGCCTGATCCGCCGGAGGGAGTTGGTCATAGCTTGTACTCCCTAGCATCCCAATCGTCCGTCGCAGGTTGGAGAAATTCCCCCACATGGTCAGCACAGGGTCAGGATGCACCTGGGTACTCCCTTGAGGACGTTGCAACGGCGGGTAAGCCCCATTTGGGTCACCGGCAAAATACGCCAAGTTGGTCAACGCCTTCATCAAGGCCGTCCCTCGGTCAAAGTCTTCTTCATCGAACGGAGGGTCAAGTGGGTTCAGCGCGTCGCCGTACTCCATATTGGCCGTTCCCCGCCCGGTGAAAAAGTCCGCAGGCGGAAAGAGTGCCTGGGTTCCCACGGGCCGGACAAAGTTGGCATTCAAGCGAGGATAGCGGGTTAAACCCTGAGCAGAATTCGGGTCAGCCGGACTCACCGGATCGCCGTAGGTAATGCTATTGAGATAACTCGCCTCTGTTCCAGGGTGAATCGTACTCGATAGGCACAACAAGGGCAAACTCCGGTCTTGCGCACGATAGTAATAGACTGCTGTCGCCTGCACTGCTGCGAGATTGTCCCGCTGGGTACGCCGGTGCAACTGCCAGTTGAGACGGCTGCCAAACTGTAGAGCCGGCATAGTTCCCCACTCGTATTCACTTGTCGAAGCAATCACAGAACCAAGCAACAACGGTGGGTACAAAGGATCAGCAGCTCCCGGTGCTGGAATCGTTTGCGACCCTGCTCTGATAATCGTGTCAGGCCGGAAGAGTAAACCATAGATTTCTCTACTCTCGGGGTTGGTTCCAGCGTTGAAGTAGGGATTAGTAGTAGGGACATTAGAGTCAATCAACTGGCCTCGACGGTCAGGTGTTGCGCTCCATGATTGCCAGTGATTCCATGTCCCACTAACAGTCCCATACGTCCGCCAGCTACCCCAGACGCCGACATTGCCCAGCTCCAGCCGCTGGCCCACAATCACCTTCATCCCTTGACCCAAGGCGCGCCGTTCCCAGTAGCCATCCAGCCCATAGTCCTCTGGCTTGTCGGGGGGAGCGATGTTACTAATCAGCTTGGGATCGGTAATGGGATCGCCAGCGCGGCCCGTCCAGGGTTGGATACCATCGCAGCTACCCCGCTCATAGGACGGTTTAGGACCCAAGCGATTGTCCGCTCGATACGTGTCATCTACATAGGGCGGTACCTCACACCGGCCCACTCGAACCCGTCGCGACAAAGCACCGCCAAAGAAATTGGAATCTACATAGGTGTCATAGGTTTCTGTTCCTGCCGGTCGCCGCCGTGGCAAAGGAATCCCCGTCAAAACTAAGTGGAGCGGGTCTATGGCAATGTCAGCCGGCAGAAAGCCACTGCGCACCGCATCATCGTTATCAAACTGTCCAGGACCCGGCGGGTTGGGGTGACCAGCACCACGGGATAAACGAATTATTTGGGTTGGTGCTTGTCGCCCGCCAGGATGCAGATGGATAAAGACACTAGGCCCAGGGTCATCCGTATTGGTATCTGTCGTGCCACTCATCAGCAACCCCCGTGTTGAAATCAGGGAGTTGAAAGGCGGCACGTAGTAGCAAGAATTAGGCGCACTAACGAGATAGCTTGTCAGGGGAGCAAAGGGACTGTACAAAATCAGGGACCCTTCCGTATGCATAGCCCCATTCCAGTTAAATTGAGGGGGCCGCTGAATCTCAATGTCATAGCGGAACCAAGCACCCCACTTACCAGCACCTATGTAGGTACGGTCTTGTTGAAATACCGCTGCGTTCAGGGTCAGCTGTGGGTCCTGACCAATCCGATTGGGAATAGTAACTGCATAGACTTGAAAATTTTTGTACTCGTCCGCACTACTAGCGCTCGTAAAGCGCCCTGTATCTTCATTAAAACCACCACCAGCCCCCGCTGCACCTTGACAGAATGCATCACCCTGCTCAGCTTGGACAGGGGCGTTGTTGACTACAAAATTAGCAGCTCGTTGCCTGCGGTCTGGAAGCAGCGTGTAACCTTCACGGGGTACGGCACTCCTACCAGCGCGTGTAACACGCCCAATAATGCTATAAACTGCTACGCCATCCTGCGGGTCTGTCGTGCGGCCATTGCCATTCAAATCCACTCGGTAAGCCCACGTGGGTGCAATATTGTCCGGCGTGTAAGTAGCTGGCGCATCAAAACATCTCCCATCCTGGCTAGCGCAGCGCACTTCGTCGGGTAGCGTATAGACATCGTTAACCGCTGCTGCTCCAACGACTCGCCCAGTATTATCCCGTCGCCGGTGCCCTAACAAGTCTTCAATCTCTTGCTCGCGCTGCTCACGGGACAACCGGCTTTCTCGAGTAAACAGGTACTCCAGCTTCGCCCGCGCCCGGTCAATGGATTCGGAAGTGGGACCTTCGATGACAACCCGTTCCCGCTGTCCTGCTACCTGAACCACGCGGTTAGCCGTCCGGGCCACCAAGCCAATCATGATTAAAAACGCCACGATGATCAGCAGCGTGGCTGTAGGTAGGACAAACCCACCATCTTTCTTCGCCCGGTAATAACGGCTCAGTAGCCAAATGAGAAGACCTTGTTGCAACCGCAGTGCGTGTACCCGTCGAGAACGCGCCATGACCGTAACTCCAGAGAGGATGAGGATAGAACACAGAAGGACAGAAGCATTCCCATCACCGGCAAGGGGGGGATATGCTATCTATACTGCTAACATATCCGCCTTGACCCACCTGTGATAGGAATCACCAGTCGTCTCAGACGCATGAACGCCAGGGAAACGGCTAGCTGCTCGGACGACGCTTCCACTCAGTAGGTTTCCCATTCTCAGCTCAATTTTTGACCATCCCAGCGTGAATTTATTTTAAGCAGTATTAAATAAGGTAAAAATCATTACATTCAAACTCTAGTTATCCCTGTCTTGACGACCGTTCGGGTAATTCCGAGTAAGTATTGCTAGCAACTGACGAACATCAGCGTGAATATTACGAGTGTCTTGGCGTAGTTCTTCAATGCGATTTTCCTGGCGCTGAATGATTTCCATCATTAACGCTTGTGCTTCCCGTAGTTCCTGCACAGATACCCGCAATTCCTGAATGGCTTGGGCGTTGGCATTGATTTGGGCTGTCGCTTGCGCTTGCGCTTCCCGTAGTTCCTGCACAGATACCCACAATTCCTGAATGGCTTGGGCGTTGGCGTTGATTTGGGCTGTCGCTTGCGCTTGCGCTTCCCGTAGTTCTCGCACAGATACCCGCAATTCCTGAATTGCTTCCGCATTGGCATTAATTTGGGCCATCATCAATGCTTGAGCTTCCCGCAGTTCCCGAATGGCAGTCGCGTTTGCCGCAGTTTGTTCCCTTAGCTCTCGAATGGCAACGGCGTTCGCTTGCACTTGCTCAGCTAAGCGGTCTAGCATCTCATCGGTCCAGCGGGCCATGGCTTTACCCCTAACCCAACTTTCTCTACTCTACATCCTGCCGGCCATTGGGGTAGTTTCGGGTGAGAATTGCCAGCAACTGGCGAATATCGGCGTGGATATTACGAGTGTCTTGGCGTAGTTCTTCAATGCGATTTTCCTGGCGCTGGATGATTTCCATCATTGACGCTTGCGCTTCTCGCAGCTCTCGAATCGCCTCAGCATTGGCATTGATTTGGGTCATCATTACCGCTTGTGCTTCCCGTAGTTCCCGAATGGCAGTTGCGTTTGCCTGGACTTGTTCAGCCAAGCGGTCGAGCATCTCGTCAGTCCAACGGGCCATCTATCTAACTCCAGTAGAGACTCTTTATCAGTCTACATCCTGGCGACCGTTGGGATAATTGCGTGTGAGAATCTGCATCAGTTGACGAATATCGGCGTGAATATTGCGACCCGGCGTAGCTCTTCAACGCGGTTTTCCTGACGCTGGATAATCTCCATCATCATCGCTTGGCCTGCTCGTAACTCTCGGATGGCTTCCCCATTCGCTTCGACTTTAGCTTCCAAGCGGTTGATAGCTTCGATATTCGCCTGCACTTGTTCAGCCAAGCGGTCCAGCATTGCGTCAGTCCAACGGGCCATCGCCTGCACCTAATGAGGGAGTCATCTCAGTCTAACTGGTGGCCTTGACCTATTTGCAGCCATCCCGATTTCACGATTAGGATAATCAACAGCATTGCTGATAAAATCAAAAGTTGTTTTGCCCAGAATAAGCAGTGATGAGGCGTTGGCGGGGGTGGATATGGTTCGGACTGGGTTTTCTAGTATCAATAGTTATTGTCATTTCGGCTGCCTACGCTTGGAACCAGTGGGGCTTACCAAAACCATCTACGCAACCAACTGTTAGTCCTTCGCCCATCGTTATCACCCCTGCGACACCAACACCCATGCCGACACCTGCAAACTCGACAGTCGTGACTAAATACGGTCATTTCCCCTATGCAGAAATTAGCCGGGACCGCTTGATTGTCGTGGCCAGTTATGGTCGCAAAGAATATCAACGTTATGTTGAAATGGAGCGGGAAGCCGGTCTAGCGCTCTTTCGGTTGATCAATGCGGCACGGGATGAAGGTCTGTGGATTATTCCCATTTCTGGGTTTCGTACCGTGGACTACCAAGCGCAACTATTCAACCGGCAAGTCCAGAAGCAAGGCTCAGAAGCAGCCGCTGCCCGGATCAGTGCGCCCCCTGGCTATAGCGAACACCACACAGGGTTGGCGATTGACTTGGGCGATGGGTTTGCAGCTGGCGAGGGCATACCGGATATTACGGAACGTTTTGGGCAAACCCGCGCCTACCAATGGCTGCAAAAAAACGCGAAAGATTACGGCTTTGAACTGTCGTTTCCCCAGAACAATCCCCAGGGAGTGATGTACGAACCCTGGCACTGGCGCTACGTGGGTTCAGAATACGCCCGCCAAGTGTTCGCCGCCGCCCGCCGTGGCCCGGTTGGTTAGGTCAAGGGCGTGACGGAGGGAGTCGCCAAAAGCTCCTGGACAGCCAGTTGGAGTTGCTGGTACAGTTGATCCCGGCTCTGAAAGGTCTCCCAGCGCTGCCAGACTTGGCCGTTTTGGACTAACAGAAGCGTTGGGAGCATGCGCAACCGGTAGCGGCTGGCCAGTTGCAAACTACTGTCGGCGTTAATGGCCACGACTCGGAGATGGTCACTATACTGCTTTTGTAGTTGTAGTAGCAGGGGCTCAACCAGGCGACACAACCCGCACCAGGGGGCGAAAAAATGCACAATTGTGGGTACGGGCGAGCACAAAACTTCCTGGTCAAAATGCGTTTCTGAAATCCGTTTCACAGGCGTAATTCCTAAGGGACATTTATTAAATTGCTTTCATCATAACAGGTTGGGGATCACCGTGGTAGGGTCTGGGATCAGCAAAAATGCAAAAATTTCTTAAACTGATTTGGTCAGGCCAAGGACGGTAACCACTCGCCCAGTGCGATACCATAATCTCCAGGCGCGTTGGGGACAAGGGCAATGACGGAAACATTGATTGAATCTGTACTGCATGAACAACGGCGATTTTTTCCCCCAGAGCCGTTTCGCGCCCGCGCCCGCATCGCGTCGTTGGAACAGTACCAGCAATTGTGCGACCAGTTTGCCCAAGACCCCCAAGGCTTTTGGGCTGGCCTGGCGGAGCGGGAATTGCACTGGTTTCGGCGCTGGGAACAGGTTCTGGATTGGCAACCCCCCAAAGCGCGCTGGTTTGTCGGCGGTCAAATTAACCTGTCCTACAACTGCCTAGACCGGCACCTGACAACCCCCCGGCGCACCAAACCGGCGATTGTCTGGCAAGGCGAACCCGGAGAGGTGCGGGTCATTACGTATGAACAACTGCATCAAGCGGTGTGCCGCTGGGCAAACGCGCTCAAACAGTTGGGCGTGCAACCCGGCGACCGAGTAGGGATTTATATGCCCATGATTCCTGAGGCGGCTATGGCGATGCTGGCTTGCACCCGGATTGGGGCGGCCCATACGGTGGTGTTTGGGGGATTTAGCGCCGAAGCGCTCAAGGAACGGCTGCGGGCGGCCCAGGCGAAGGTGGTGATTACCGCGGATGGAGGCTGGCGCAAAGGACAAGTCGTGCCGTTGAAACCCCAGGTGGATGCAGCGCTGGCTGATGGTCAGGTGCCGTCGGTGGAACGGGTGGTCGTGGTGCGGCGAGCGGGAGATTGCGCCATGGACGCCCAGCGGGATGTGTGGTGGCACGAACTGGAGACGCACCTGTCACCGGATTGCCCGGCAGAACCCCAAGACAGTGAGCAGATGCTCTTTATTCTCTACACGTCCGGCACGACGGGCAAACCCAAGGGCATTGTCCATACCACGGCGGGCTATAACCTGTACACGCACATGACGGCCCAGTGGGTGTTTGACTTGCAAGAGGACGATGTCTATTGGTGCACCGCGGATGTGGGGTGGATCACAGGACACAGCTATGTGGTCTATGGACCGCTGTCGAACGGGGCGACGACGGTCATGTACGAGGGCGCTCCCCATGCGGGCAATCCGGGCTGTTTTTGGGATGTGATCCAGCAGCACCGGGTGACCATTTTTTACACGGCACCCACGGCGATCCGGGCCTTTATCAAGATGGGAGAGGAGCACCCCCGGGCGCGGGATTTGTCGTCGTTGCGGCTGCTGGGCACGGTGGGAGAACCGATTAACCCGGAAGCCTGGATGTGGTACTACCGGGTGATTGGGGGCGAACGTTGCCCGATTGTGGATACCTGGTGGCAAACGGAAACGGGGGGTATTATGATTGCGCCATTGCCAGGAGCGACCCCCACCAAACCGGGTTCCGCGACGCTGCCGTTACCGGGCGTGCAGGCCCAAGTGGTGGACCGCCAAGGAAATCCAGTGGCCGTGAATCAAGGGGGGTACCTGGTGATTACCCATCCGTGGCCGGGGATGATGCGCACGGTCTATCAGGATGAGGAGCGGTTCCGGCGCACGTACTGGGAGCAAATTCCCCCGCGCGATGGCCAGTATTTCTACTTCGCTGGGGATGGGGCACGCCGCGATGAGGACGGCTATTTCTGGATCATGGGCCGGGTGGATGATGTGATTAACGTGGCGGGGCATCGCCTGGGGACGATGGAAATCGAATCGGCGTTGGTCTCCCATCCAGCAGTGGCGGAAGCGGCGGTGGTGGGCCGTCCCGATGAACTCAAGGGGGAAGCGGTGGTGGCGTTCGTGATTTTAGAGAGCCATTACCAGCCCAGCGAGGCGCTGAAACAGGAGTTGCTCGACCACGTGGTGCGGCAAATCGGCGCGATCGCCCGGCCCAGCGACCTGAAATTTACCGACGCCCTGCCCAAAACCCGCTCCGGGAAGATTATGCGGCGACTGTTGCGGGCCATTGCAGCGGGTCAAGCGCCCACTGGCGATATGTCCACCCTGGACGACCGGAACGTGCTAGAAGCCCTACGCGAGACGTGAACCGAGCAACCAGCCGCCCCACAGCAGCGCTTCAATCCCCCAAAACAGGGTCACAATCTGCGTTTCCGTCCAGCCGCTCAGTTCCAGGTGGTGATGATAAGGGGTCATCTTGAACAACCGTTTACCCACCCCATCCGGCCCCTTGGTCGCCTTGAAATACCACACCTGGGCCATCACCGTCACGGTTTCCCAGACAAATAACAGGCTGAGGACGAGCAATAACCATAGATGCTGGGTCACGATTCCAATGCCGGCCAAGGCGCCCCCCAGCGCTAAAGAACCCGTATCCCCCATAAACACCCGCGCTGGATGGTGGTTATGCACCAAAAAACCCAAACAAGCCCCTGCTAAAGCGATGGCGAACACACTCACATCGGGATGGGTTGTCGCACAGGCCACGCCCAAACCCGTCAAGGCCACGGCACAGGTGCCCGCCGCTAAACCGTCTAAGCCATCGGTTAAATTCACGGCATTGCTCTGGGCCACCGGCACAAACCCCACCAGTACCCAAAACAACAGCCCTAGGTTTAATGTGAGGTTCCAGGGCAGCGCAATGGTCGTCGGGAGGTTGCCTTGCTGCCAAAGCCATACCGTAAACCCCACTGCCGCCAGGATTTGGAGCGTTAATTTCAGGCGAGGCGCTAAACCCTGATTGGATTGGGTCAGCAGGATCAAAGCATCATCAACCGCGCCAATGCCCCCACAGGCCAACGTCAACAAGAGCACCGCCCAGCCATGAGCCGATAGCGTTTGTCCCTGCCAGGCCAGCACCAGCAGCGTTACCGCCAGGGCAACCGGTAGAAAAAAAATTCCCCCCATGGTGGGCGTTCCGGCTTTTTTCAGATGGGCCTGGGGACCTTCCCGGCGAATCACCTGCCCCATCTTCAACCGGCGCAACCAGGGCAACGTCACCATGCCCGCCAGCGCTGTTCCCCCCGTCGCCAACCCCAGCGTCAGGCACAACACTGGCGCATTCGGGGCAACCCAGCTCAGGACGCCCAGCAAACCGGCGGCTAGACCCACCACCAACCAAGCGTCTCGTTTGGCAAGCAACGTCGTCATGGGCCGGCGCCGGCGAGAGGTCCCGCTTGCATTTTACCCCGGTGGTCAGAACTCTTCCTCTTCTTCGTCCAGCAACTCTTCTTCGAGTTCTTCGTCGTCGAACAGGTCGCCTTCGTCGCCCGTCAGTTCATCCAATCCTTCCCCATCTTCGTCCAGCAAGGAACGGTAATCCGACACGGGGCTGGCATCAATCCGACCAATGGACTCCAACCAGTAGAGGATGGACGCATTGGCCGGGGTGGGAATCACATCCGCTGGCTGGTCAATGGGAATTTCCCGAAGCGTGGGAATGACCAGCGGCGGTTCATCCAGGGGATGCAATGCAGAAGATTCGGGTGTGCTCATGGACGTTTTGACTGAAAGGGCAATAAATCACAATAGCAAAATTCACTGGCGACTGTGTTCAGGACAGGGAAGCGGCTGCACTGAACGGTCAAGCCACCCTTGGGCCTGGCGCGTATGATGCAACGCCTGTTCGGGCTGGTCATGGAGGAGATAACTTAACGCCGCCGCCAATTGTTCTGCCGCCCGCGCTTTGCGGTTGTTTTTGAGGCGATGCCACTGCTCTGGCGTAATGCGCAACCGGTCGCACAAGGCCTGCACCAACTGCCGCGTTTCGGCGTCCATGACTGGGGATACAATCAAAACTGGATTTATTGTAGCGCTGGCGTTTGACAGTGAATTTATCAGAGTGGGAACAGGCCCTGGCGCAACTGGAAAATGACCTGGCCGCTCTCAAGGCGCGCTATGCCCAGATTCAACAGGCCCGCAGCACCCAGGCGGAATTGCGTCACCGGCAAGCCCACATCCGGGAACACCTGCGCCGCCAGCACGACCGGGAAGCCCAGGAAGAACTGCAACAGATTCAAAAACAACTGGCGGAATTGGAACTGGTTTTAGAAAGCCAACTCATCACGTGGAGCAGCTTCAAGCAACCCTTCTGGCAAGCCGTGCGCTTCGGGGGCCTGGGGATTCTCATCGGTGCCGCCCTGCAACAGTGGTGGTCCAGTGGCCCTTAAAAATCCCTTAAACTTGACCGGAAAATGAGACTTTTGCGAGTATGGTAGTAGCAGTGGATTGGGAGGTGTGCCATGACGCAAGCAACCGTCGAATTGAGACCGATTCCGCGCATTGGGGACCCGGCGCCGGATTTTGAGGTGATGACAACCCACGGGGTGAAGCGATTGTCCGATTACCGGGGGCATTGGGTGGTTTTGTTCTCGCACCCAGCCGATTTTACGCCGGTGTGTACGACGGAAATGGTGGGCCTGGCCAAGCTCAACGAAGAGTTTGAAAAGCGCAACGCTAAGCTGCTAGGACTCAGCGTGGACAGCATTCATTCCCACATTGCCTGGTTGGAAAACATCCGCCAGAATTTTGGGATTGAACTGCCCTTCCCCATCATCGCCGACATTGATATGAAGGTGTCGAGCCTGTACGGGATGATTCACCCAGGGGCCAGTTCCACAGCTACGGTACGGGCGGTGTTTTTCATTGACCCGGATGGGATT
>JANWVM010000013.1:0-11011 GCA_025056115.1 Gloeomargarita sp. SKYG116 | reverse complement strand
TGAAACGCAGTATCCCGAAAAGGTGGACTTCTACCTGGTCAAAAAAGACCTGTAGCCCTGTGCTAAAAAGAGGGGGTTGACGTTTATCAGGGTGCATGGGCGAACCACTCCAGGCCAGCCGGGGCACGCGGGATATTTGGGGGGCGGAAATTCTCCTGTGGCAACGGGTGGAGCAGCAAGCGCGCGAGATTTTGGGACGGGCCAACTACCAGGAAATCCGCACCCCCATTTTTGAGGCCACCGAGCTGTTCAGCCGCGGCATCGGGGAAGGCACTGACATCGTCAGCAAAGAGATGTACACCTTCACCGACCGGGGCAATCGCAGCTTGACGTTGCGACCGGAAGGCACAGCGGGAGTGGTGCGCAGCTTCATCGAACACAAGCGGTTTCAGCAGGGGGTGCAGCGGTGCTGGTATCTCGGCCCGATGTTTCGTTATGAACGTCCTCAGGCTGGGCGCTATCGCCAGTTCCACCAGTTGGGGGTGGAGGTGTTCGGCAGCGACGACCCGCGTGCGGACGTGGAAGTGATCGCCCTGGCGCTGGAGCTATTGCAGTCATTGCAAGTGACGGCGTTGACCTTGGAATTAAACTCAGTCGGCGACCTAGACGACCGGTGCCGTTACCGCGCCGCCCTGGTGGACTATCTCACGCCCTACGCCCAGGAACTAGACCCGGATTCCCAGGTGCGGCTGCACAAAAATCCCCTGCGCATTCTCGACAGCAAAGACCCGAAAACCCAGGCGATTCTCCAGGACGCGCCCCAGTTGCCGGATTACCTGAGTCCAGCGGCGCAGGCCCATTTTGAGCAGGTGCAGGCAGGGTTAGCGGCGCTGGGGTTTACCTATGTGCTGAATCCCCGGCTGGTGCGCGGCTTGGATTACTACACCCGGACGGCGTTTGAAATCACCACGACAGCGTTGGGGGCGCAAGCGGCGGTGGTGGGTGGTGGACGGTACGACGGCCTGGTGGAAACGCTGGGGGGACCGGCGACACCGGCGGTGGGTTGGGCGCTGGGCCTGGAACGACTGGTGACCTTGTTGCAAAAACAGGGAGATGCGACGATACCGGGACCAGAGGTTTACGTGGCGGCGTTTGGGGAAGGAACCGCCATCCTGGCGTTGCAGGTGGCCCAAAAACTCCGGCATTTGGGCTTGCGGGTGGAAATGGATGTGAGTCACAGCCCAGTCGGCAAGCAGCTCAAACGGGCCGATAAGCTGGGGAGTAAAGCCTGTGTGATCATTGGGGAAACGGAAGCGGCGACCGGGCAAATTCTGGTGAAATGGCTGGCGACCGGCGTGCAGGACGTCGTGGCGTTCCCGGCGGGATTTGCCCAGCCCGAGTGGTGGCGAGAAAAGTTGGGGACCGGACCAGCGTGACTGTACCAGCCATTTATCCAGAACTGCACGCTTTTTTAACGGGGATGAACCAAAACCCACCCACGCCCTTGAGCACCACGGAAATTGACCGCCTGATCCGCCGCATTCCCCCCACCTTTAGCGAACTGACGCCCACTGCTTGTGCGATTGCCGTGGAAATCCACAAGCAATTGCATCTGCTCAAAACGGATGTGTTGTTCTGGCAAGCGGCCCGGCAACCGGCGACCCAGACCCAGCGCTATCGCCAAATCCAGCAGCGGTTGGGGATTCTCCAGGGTTATGTGGAGCAGTTATTGAGCCTAGGCGATGGCTAAGCTGCGCGTGGTGTTTTTCGGGACGCCCGATTTTGCGGTGCCCACCCTGACGGCGTTGCTGCAGGAAGCGGACATTCAGGTGCTGGGCGTGGTCACCCAACCGGACCAACCCCAGGGGCGCGGTCAAAAAGTGCAACCATCGCCGGTCAAGCAATTAGCCCAGCAACACCATCTCCCCTGCTGGCAACCGGAGCGATTGCGCCGGGATTTGGAGACCCAAGCTGTCCTGCGGGATTTAAGCGCCGATGTGTTTGTGGTGGTGGCCTACGGGCAAATCCTGCCGCCTGACGTGTTGGCCATGCCGCGCTGGGGGTGCATCAACGGCCATGCGTCCCTACTGCCCAAATACCGGGGCGCGGCGCCGATTCAATGGGCCTTGTACAACGGAGAAACCGAAACCGGCGTGACCACGATGCAGATGGATGTGGGGATGGACACCGGCCCGATATTGCTGCAACGAGCAGTGCCGGTTGATCTCTTCACCACCCTACCGGAACTATGGACCCGATTGGCCCAACTGACGGCTGAGCTGCTGGTGGAAACCCTGCACCGGTTGCCGGCGTTGACCCCCCTTCCCCAGGACGATAGCCAAGCCAGCTATGCCCCCCTGTTGCGTCCCGAGCATTACGTTTTGGACTGGCGGCGTCCGGCGCTGGCGTTGCACAACCAGGTGCGGGGCTTTTATCCCGAGTGCTTTGGCGTGTTCCGGGGCCAGCGCGTCAAAGTCCTGCAAACGATTCCCCTAGCGCCCCCCCTCTTGACGACCGTGTTGGAGCGATTTCCCAACCTAACGCTCCCAGAATTGCCTACCCAGGCCCCGCCGGGAACCGTAGTAGCGCTGGTCAAAGCCTTCGGACCCGTGATCGCTGCCGGCGAGGGTCATCTACTATTGCAGACGGTGCAACCCGCAGGGAAACGGGTGATGGCCGCCAGCGATTGGGTCAATGGTCTGCGCTTGTTGGAAATAGGGGAGAAGTGGGCGGTGCTTCCCCCCCTGGACATCCACACCACTTAGTACAGGTTTTCTTCTTGGTGGGTGAGAATGGTGCAATCACCCGTGGGATAGGCCACGCAGGTCAGCACGTACCCTTGACTGATTTGGTCGTCATCCAGGAAGGATTGGTCGGATTGGTCGGGAGCCGCCCCTTCCAGCAACTTTCCAGCGCAGGTGGAGCAGGCGCCCGCCCGGCAAGAGTAAGGCAAATCCAACCCGGCGCTTTCCGCCGCATCCAGGATGTACTCGTCATCAGGGCAGTCAATGGTGGTATCGATCCCCAAATCGGGATTGACCAAACGCACCTTGTACGTCGCCATAGGAGATTCTCCTCTGAATGGATGGTCGAAGACAGGGGATACACCCCATTCATCACCATAGAACGGATAACGCCACTTGTCCGCACTCAACGGGATTTGTAATCAAACGCGGATTTATCCCTAGGTTTTCTTATAGGTGGCCTGGGAGTTGAGTTATCAAGGCGACAGGAACCCCACGCATCGCCATGTCATCTACGATGCTGAGCATCCGTTGGGTCGCAGGGCACAGTAAGGGGCTTAACCTGATTCGCACATCGTCGTTGAGCAATAAGGGGTGCGGTCACGCTGGTTACAATGGCAATCACAGGTGGACAAACGCCCATGACCACGCCTTCGCGCTTTGGGTTTAGCCAGATTCTCCAGACGTTTTATGCCGGTCAAGCAGTGGTGAAACCCGGCGCCCGTGTCCCCAAGTTATTGATTTACTATCCCGATACGCCGGAGCCGGAGGTCATTCCCCTAGTGGCCGACCGGTATTTTTTGGGGCGCAGCCGGCGCAATTGTGATATTCCCGTGCGGTCGGAGTTGGTGAGCCAGGTGCATGCCCTACTGCAACGGCGGGGACGCCGCTACGTTTGGGTGGACCAAAAATCCACTAATGGCACTTACTACCGGCGGCGGCCAATTCAGCAACACGTTTTGCGTCATGGCGACCGTTTGACCCTAGGGCCGCCCGAACTGGCGGAAGTGGTGCGCGTCGTGTACGATGACCCACCCCCTTGGTACGTGCGCACGGTGCGTTATGGGTTGGGGGGACTGGGGTTGGGCGTGGCGGCGCTGACGACCTGGGTGGCGATTGAGTGGCAAAAGTTTGACGTCACGCCGTTGCCCAGTGGCGCCCAGGGGCCGTTGGTGATTGTCGCGCGGGATGGCAAAACTCCATTGACATCACCCTGGAACCAAGACCACCGGGAACTTCCCCAGCTCGAAGATTTTTCGCCCTACCTGCCCAAGGCGGTGATTGCGTCGGAAGACAGCCGGTTCTACTGGCACCCCGGCGTGGACCCGATTGGCATCCTGCGGGCGATGGTGGTGAATCTCACTAGCGGGGACGTGCGGGAAGGCGGCAGCACGATTACCCAGCAGGTGGCGCGCAGCCTGTTCCGGGAATACGTGGGCACGGAAGACTCCACCGGTCGCAAGTTGCGGGAGATGGTGGTGGCTTTGAAGCTGGAAGCGCATTACGACAAAAAAACTATCCTGACGGTGTATTTGAATAAGGTCTATCTGGGGGTGGCGGGGTATGGGTTTGAAGACGCGGCGCGGTTCTATTTCGACAAGTCAGCGCGGGACTTGACCCTAGCGGAAGCAGCGACCCTGGTGGGGATGTTGCCGGCTCCCAACCGGTTTAACCCGGTCAAGGACTACGATACTGCTTTGGCGTTGCGCAACCGGGTGATTGACCGGATGGAAGCCCAGGGGATGATTACGGCGATGGAGGCCAAACGCGCCCGCCGCTCTCGCATCGAAATCAGTCCTAAGGCCAGGGCTAACCTGCAAAGTTCGCTGGCTCCCTACTTCTACGACACTGTGATGGCCGAACTGCAACAACTGTTGGGGCAACGGCTGGCGCAGGAGGGCAATTTCATCGTGGATACGACGCTGGATGTGTCGCTGCAAAAGCGGGCGCAACAACACCTGGCACGGTTTGTCGCCAACTACGGGTCGCGCTATGGCTTTGACCAGGGGGCGCTGGTGACCATGGATGCGCAAACGGGCGGGATTTTAGCCCTGGTGGGGGGCCGAGATTACCGGCAAAGCCAGTACAATCGCGTGACGCAGGCCCAGCGGCAACCCGGTTCCGTGTTTAAGGTGTTTGTCTATGGCGCAGCGCTGGAGCAGGGGATTTCACCAGCAACGGTGCTGGATTGTGCGCCGCTGGTGTGGCAAGGGGTGGCCTTTGCCGGGTGCCGTTCCGGGAGTACGCCGTTGGATTTGACCCAGGGGTTGGCCTGGTCAGAAAATGTGATTGCGCTGCGCTTGGCGCAACAGGTGGGATTGCCGGCGGTGGTGGCCTGGGCGCGGAAATTGGGGATTACGTCGCCCTTGAACCCAGTGCCAGGGCTGGTGCTAGGTCAGAGCGAAGTGACGCCCCTGGAGTTAACCGCTGCGTTCGCTGTCTTAGCCAACCAGGGCGTTAGAACAGTTCCCCATACCATTTACCGCATCCGCGACAGCAGCGATTGTACCGACCGCAACCGCCCGGAGACCTGTCGGGAGATCTACCGTGCGCCGGGGGGTCAACCGGTGATAGCGCTGGAAGTCGCCATGACCTTAACCCACATGTTGCAAGCCGTGGTGACCCAAGGAACGGGTCGGGCTGCGTTTTTAGGACGGGGCGAAGCAGGCAAAACGGGTACCACCAACGACGCGCGGGATATGTGGTTTGTGGGCTACATCCCGGGGGGCTTGGTGACGGGTATATGGCTGGGCAATGACCAGAACCAGCCCACGCGGGGAAGCAGTGGTTTGGCGGCCCAACTCTGGGGGGAGTACATGGGTGGGTTATGACGGCACCTGTGTTTGGCCAGATGCGGCGGCGCTTGGCGCTGTGGTACACGGGGGTGACGGCGGTGCTAGTGGTGCTGTTTGCCGTGGCTGGTTATGGCTATGTGCAGGCGACCTTGAGCGAGCGCATTGACGACACGTTAGACCATGTGGTGGAGGTGGTGCGGGCCACATTACCGGCAACTCCACCAGTATGGCCCACGGATGTAGATGAAGACCAGGTGGCGCTGGAATGGTTTGCCCCAACCGGGGAGCGACTGTGGAGCACGTTGGATATGACGGTGGTGCCGCCGCTGCATCCTGGGCCTTGGCGAGAAACGGTGAGCATTGGGGGTGGGGAAGCGCTGCGCCAGGTCACGCAACCCATCTACCGGGACGGCGAGTTGTTGGGCTATGTGCGAGTCAGTCATCCCTGGTTTGAAGTCACTAAACCCATCCGCCAGTTGGTGCGGGATTTAACGGTAGGCGGGATATTGGCCCTGGCGCTGGTGGGCATCGCGGGCTGGTTCCTAGCGGGATTGGCGCTTGCGCCGGTGCGACAGTCGTACCAGCAGTTGGAGCAGTTCACTGCTGATGCGTCCCACGAGCTGCGCAGTCCCCTGGCGAGCTTGCAGATGAACTGGGAGTTGCTCCACAGCCAGTACGGCGACCAGCCCCAAATCCGCGCGATGGGCCATCTCATTCAACGCTTGGGACGCTTGGTGGACGATTTGTTGTTCCTGGCGCGACAGGACACCCAGGGCATGGGCGCGGGCGAACCCTGCGTTGTGAATGAGGTGGTCAAGGACGTGCTCGCCGAACAAGGGGCGCTGGCTGCAGCTAAAGGGGTGCACATCCAGGTGGAACCGGCTCCAGAAACCTTGCTGGTCTGGGGCAATCGCCAGCAGTTGCTACGCTTGTTGACCAATGTGGTACGCAATGCCTGGCAATACACGCCGCCGGGGGGCCAGGTCACGGTGCGCAGTCGCAGTGAAGGGCAGGACGTGGTGATAGAAATTCAAGATACGGGCATCGGCATTCCCCCCCAGGAGTTGCCGCGGGTGTTTGACCGGTTTTACCGGGTAGACCGGGCACGGGAATGGGGAGGTGGCACCGGCTTGGGCTTATCTATTGCCCGCAGTATTGTCCAGGCGCACCGGGGCACCATTCACCTGCACAGCCAACCGGGACAGGGGACGCTGGTGACGATCACGCTTCCCCGCTTCAAAGGGGCAACTCATCGGGAGCCGGCAACCCAGCGGTCACACCCAAATTCAACAACGCCGCCCAACTATCGTCCCTGACGCCAGCATCCCCATCCTGCAAACCAGCACGCAGGGCTTCCACCACCTGTAAATAGAGCGCTTCCGGCAATTGCTCGACCGGCAACTGTCCCAACGCCCACGTGCAATTGCTCCGCACCGCCGCCACGGGGTCCTGTTGCAACGTGTGACAGAGCGCCGGCACCACCTGGGGGATGAGCGCAGGATGGGCTTGCAACAGGGGAACCAGCGCACTGGCCGCCCATAGCCGCACCGCCGGAATATCGCCTTGCAGCGCTTGGAGCACGGTCGTCACCGCTTGCGCATCCCGGCTGTACCCCAGCGCCCAGATGATTCCTTTGCGCACATAGCCATTGGCTTCTTGGTGCCACTGCTGAATCAGTGGTTGCACTGCGGCAGGGGTGGGATTGCGGCCCAGGGCATAGGCAGCGCTCAACCGCACCAGGGGACACGCATCTTGCAGTAAGGGGATCAACCGTTCGCCCGCCCGTTCATCCTGGAGTTCACAAAACGCCCGCGCCGCCTGCATCCGTTGCCAGGGGTCGGCAGCAGTCAATTGCGCCAGCATGGCCTCTGGGTCAGGTTGCGGCGTTTCTGGCCAATCATCCAGGGGACTGGCCCAGTCGGGGGCGTCGTCGCTGAACATTGCCTGCACACTTGAGCGCCTGGGGTGAACCCATTATAGAATCTAACCCTGGCGTATCCCCCGGTACTGCATCTGCCGGCGCAGGGCAAACTTGCGGGTGAGATGGGGAATATCGCCCCGGTGCCCAACCACAATAAGCGTATCCCCCGCCTGGATAACCGTGTGCCGGTCAGGATCTTTGATCAACGTGCCATCAGCTCGGCGCAGCGCCACCACGATAAACGCCCGGTCCCCCCGCACTTCCACATCGGCAACGGTTTGATTCACCAGCGCGCAGTTTTCCGGCACCAGCAGTTCATCCATGCGCAGGTGAATTTCCCCCAAGACTTCGTTAATCGTGCTCCGACCATCATTGCGGTCGAAAAAATCCAGCGTGGCCGGGTGGGTAATCAAATAGGCCAAGCGCAACGCCCCGATGGTAGCTGGCAACACCACATGGTCTGCCCCTGCTAGACGGAGCTTGCGTTCGGTGGCTGGAAATTCCCCCCGCGCCAGGATGGTCAACTTCGGGTTTAATCCCCGCGCCGTCAGCGTCACAAACACATTCAGCGCGTCATCCGGCAAGACGGTAGCCAACGCCCGCGCCCGCTGCACCCCCACCCAAATCAACGTTTCCTCATCTTCGGCATTACCCAAATGCGCCAGATAGCCGTGTTCTGTGGCTTCGCGGATCCGTTCTTCGTTGTAATCCACAATGATCAAGGGCAAACCCGACCCCCGCACCCGTTGCGCCAGGATGTGTCCCATGCGCCCATAGCCACAGATGATCACGTGGTCCGTGAGTTCCGTAATTTTCTGGTTCATGCGTTGCGACTCCAAGACTTCCTGAATTTCGCCTTCAGTGACAAATTGCACCAGGGCGCCGATCATCCCCACCACCGTTACGCTGCCCAGGATAATAATCAGCATAGTAAAAAGCCGTAATGCTGGTGTATTGATAGGCCGCACTTCCCCATACCCAATCCCAAAAATGGTAATCACTACCATGTACAGGGCATCCAGCAGGGGCCAGCCCGCCAGCAGCCAGTAGCCCAGCACCCCTACCACCAGCAATCCCAGGAACGCCAGCACAAAAAATATCAGGTTGCGTAACCCCGGCGACACCCACCAGTGTTCCTGCACGAAACGGGGGTTCATGAGCGTGGTCAGGGAGCGACGTGGCATGAGCGTTCCCCAAAAGGCCCTTGCCTACGATGCTAACGACAAATTCCCTGGTGTTGACGGTTGGTTATCGCAGGTGTACCATTCACTAGTCGCTGGACAAAATTATTTAACTGACCAGGGTTAGTAACCACTGCTTCAAGGCATGGCTCAGATAAAAACCGGTGGCCTAGAACACCCTTTAATCAACAGGCGGCACCCATTCAAACAGTAAGCAACGGCTTTGCATATGGGGTGACCGTTGTTTCAGATAGAGTAACTCAATACCCACGACATGGCCCTTCTCATCATAGTCTAGGATTAAGCCTGGTGCGACCTCTTCAGATGAATAGGCCGGTGTCTCATTTAGGTTGAGATAGAGCGCATTCGCTTGTTCATCGACTTTTAACTTCATCAGAGCTTCCTCCTACGATCAAAAAAGGCAGTGACGACATGGGGTGGCTGCTTCCGCCTATTAACAATGACCCGTAAAGTGCGATTACCAAACTCTGGAATAGGGGCTAGGCGGTGTTCAAGGTCTGCATCAACAGCATCATCCTCTACTTGTTCAGGATAAAACAAAACCCGTTCTAGCCACTCTAGAGCAATTTGCCGCTTAACCAGAACGTCACGCGCGTGTCGAGTGAGAACGTAGTTCATTATAGCTAAGCCACTTCCAGTGGTGGGACTTTGCCCTGCGACCCTAAGAACTGACAACCGTACTCAGCTATAGCAATAGCTTTATCGCACGCTCCGGCGGTCATAAATTTTCCACGTATCTTCCACGCGCCGCAGGTCAAACCGGTACGTGTCACGGTCAATTTTGCGCTGGCGTAAACGGCCCTGGCGATACATGCTCAATTCCTCTTGAATCGCGACATCCAGGACCATCTGGTCGGGCGTAGAACTGAGCACGCGCAGCAGGCGGATTTGTTTATCGCCATAGCGATAATACACCTGGTTTTTGCGCAGCCAATCCACCGAGCCGTTGGGTTTGGAGACATCATGCCAGGCCGGTCCTGTGAGAAAATTTGCTGCCAAATCCAGGTCGTAAGGGGGTGCAAAAATGGTCTTTTTCGCTTCCAACCAGGCCTCAACCAGCGCTAGAGCTTCCTGCTCCGTCAATACGGATGGGGGACTGGGCGCTACAGCAACCTTACTCCCACCACCACCGCTGGCTGGCGTTGGGGTTGCTACTGGCTGCGTCCCTTGGTCTGATGGCATTGAACCTGGTCGTGACAGCACAAACAGAATGGCTCCTCCACCAACAATGACCCCTAAACTCAAGCCCAAGATGAGCAAGAGCACTCCCTGGGAAGGACGGGCATCCGGTTGGGGGCGAGTTGCCAGAACCGGCATCACTTCTGTTGGCGCCAAGGCTGCTGGAGCTAAGACCGCTAGCACTTGTCCTGCATGAAAAAACTCCCCAGCCAGCATCCGCTGCAGCGTTTGTTTGAGTAAGGGCGTCACACCCGCCGGACACAGGTCTTGCCAGGACGCATCCACTTTGGTTGGGGGATAACCCGTCAACAAGGTGATTGCCGCCCGCGCCAGGGCCACCACATCCTGTTGGGGTGTAGCTGTCGGGGAAATACGGGTTGGCGGCGCTAGGAAACACCCTTGGCTGGTTTGGTGAATGGTGGACAAATTCACGTCTCCATGGGCCTGCTGGTGGTCATGATAGGACTGGAGTTGCGCGAGAACTTGCTGCAACAGCGTCGTAACCTGGGATTCGCTCAAGGGTTGCCCGTCCCGCTCCAAGAGAATTTGCCGGTAGGAAATGGCCGCCACCGCCCGACGTACCCGTGACTCCCTTTCTCCCA
Source organism: Gloeomargarita sp. SKYG116 (assembly GCA_025056115.1). Classification (GTDB taxonomy): domain Bacteria; phylum Cyanobacteriota; class Cyanobacteriia; order Gloeomargaritales; family Gloeomargaritaceae; genus Gloeomargarita. The sequence goes on along the minus strand of JANWVM010000013.1, from coordinate 628 downwards.
GTTTAGCCGGGCAAATAGCGGGCTAATAAAGGACGCAATTTCTCAATCGTCGCCGCCGGCACCTTATCCAGGGGGGTCAAAATCGCATTTTTCAACGCCCGGTGCGCTTTGGATGCGGGGGGCGATTGGGCAATGCGCCGCACTGCTTCCCGAATCACCGCCTGGGCATTGGTCACATTTTGCTGCAGGTTGGCAATGACCATCTCCACGGACACGCTGGCGTGCTCCGGATGCCAACAGTCGTAATCGGTAGCCAGCGCCAACGTCGCATAGGCAATTTCTGCTTCGCGGGCGAGTTTGGCTTCCGGCAAGTTGGTCATGCCGATGACGGTGGCCCCCCACTGGCGATAGAGTTCCGATTCGGCGCGGGTGGAAAAGGCGGGCCCTTCAATGCACACATACGTCCCGCGCGGATGCACCGTCACCCCCGGCAGGTTCAACGCTTGGATAGATTCCACCAGGACTTGGGCCAGCGCCGGGCACACGGGCTGTTCAAAGGTGATATGGGCGACAATCCCCTCGCCAAAAAACGTGGAAATCCGGTTGCGCGTGCGGTCAATGAACTGGTCCACCACCACCAAATCCAGGGGTTTGACGTCCTCCTGCAACGACCCCACCGCCGACACCG
>JANWVM010000139.1 GCA_025056115.1 Gloeomargarita sp. SKYG116 | reverse complement strand
TGAAAGCCGATAGCTTCAATTTCAGTGAGATGCTCACTTAAAATGCGTGCAGATTTTAGGTCAGTCTGTGCTTTTTTGAGCAGTGTTTGAGCGAGGTCTTGGTTGGTTTTCATTGGAAAGGGCGTGAAATGGGTGGTGTCGGTGCGTTCATAGAGCGTAATGCCGTCGGTGCGAATGTTTTGCCATAAGCCGACCGTGAGACCTTGCAGCGCAAGGTAATCTGACCAGCGCTTGACCAAGAGCTGCACAGGAGACGGTTGCGCCGCAAGCGCCTGTTGGAGTTGGCGTTTGGTGGTGCGCACATCGGTCTCGTCGCTAACCACGACCAGCACATCGTAGTCGCTCTCGGCATCAAAATCCCCCCGTGCCCGAGACCCAAAAAGCACCACCTTCAGAGGCGATGAAGCCTGCAAGATGCAGTCAAGAATGTCTTTCTCCGTAGCAATCATCTTGTCTCTATGACTTCGCTGCGACAACCAGAAGCTCATCTCCCTCTACGGTATCCATAGACTTAAAGCGTGCCAGCCTTTCCCAAAAGTCAGGCTGGTCGTAAGGCGATGAGGCAAAAAAGAGCGTGCCAAAGCCGTGCGTAGGAAGATTGCGTTCAAAAAACGCTTGATTAAGCGCAAAAATATGGTGCATTCCAAACCCCATACCCATTATTTGCCGCTCGCTTTTGCAATTTGGCACAAATATCACCAGCTTTCCATTCGGTTTCAAAATGTGGTAGAATGTGTCGAGAATGTCTCTGAGGTTAGGACAGTGCTCCAAGACGTGAGAAGTGAAGATAACATCAAACGCCGC
>JANWVM010000138.1 GCA_025056115.1 Gloeomargarita sp. SKYG116 | reverse complement strand
AGCGGCGGCGTGGTATGCAAGCGCTCGGCGACGCATCAAACTCATCGCCATCGTGAGCGGCTTGTGCCAAGAGGTTTTGCCCAAAGGAATGAAGTTCGGACACGCGGGCGCAAAGGAAGGCAAGGGCGGCGAAGGCTCGGCAAGGCGAAAGCTGCAAGCCTTTCGGGAAGCGGGTGCCATCGTGCCCGAAACGTTTGGCGCGCTCGGCGACGCGATTCGCGGCGTTTATCAAACTCTCCTCGCCGAAGGCGCAATCAAGCCAAAAGACGATTCAAAGCCGCCGCGAGAGTTGCCCTTGCAGATTGAAGAATCCGTCAAGCGCGGGCAAGTCATCGTCGAACCTTTGGTTCGAACCACGATTTCCGACGACCGTGGCGAAGAGCCGCTCTACGCGGGCTACGCCGCAACCGAACTCATCGAGAAAGGCTACGGCATCGAGCACGTCGTCGCGCTCCTGTGGAACAAGGAACTGCCGACGAAGGAACAAGCCGAAATCATCAAGCGCATCATCATTCTTTCCGCCGACCACGGTCCAGCCGTGTCGGGCGCCTTGGCGACCATCATCGCCGCATGCGCGGGCATCGGACTGGCGCAAGCCGTCGCCGCAGGGTTGATTATGATCGGTCCGCGTTTCGGCGGCGCCGTCTCCGACGCGGGAAAATTCTTCAAACTTGGCGCGACGCGATTTCGCGGCGACGTGGCGGGATTTCTCGCCTATATGAAGGAACACGTCGGACCCGTGCCCGGCATCGGACATCGCGTCAAGAGCCTGAAAAACCCGGACAAGCGCGTCAAATCGCTCGTGGAGTTC
>JANWVM010000137.1 GCA_025056115.1 Gloeomargarita sp. SKYG116 | reverse complement strand
TCAAATCCTGTTGATTCCCAAAGACAGTTTCTAGCCGCGCCCGCTGCTCCTCTGCCTGCTTTAATTCCGCCTCTACCCTTGCCCGGTCCCGTAGGGCTGCTTCCTTCTGGCGAATTTCTTGGTTCAGTGCATCTACTTCGCTCTGGAGCTGATCCACCCGCAATCCCGTCGGTTGTATTTGGGTGAGATAAATGGCAACTCCCCCGCCAATGCCTACCAAAGCGGCCAGAATACCGTACAGGACAAAGGGACTGAGGCCAAAAATTTTCTGCTGCCCTCCAGTCCCAGGTCGAGCCAGTGCGCCGCTCAAAGTCATGATCCTGCCTCCTGCAATTCCTTTCTATCTGCTGGTGGGGTAATCGGGCGCTCCTTGAGAATGCCCAGCTCCCGCAAAATCTCAATCCGGGTCTCTAAGCCTACAGCTCCTGTGCGCTTCAGGTTCGCTAGATTCTCCGACAACTTCTTATCAGTCGCCAATGTTACCTGTAACTCATATTCCACCAGCGGCTGCGTGTCCTCATCCCCCCCACTAGCCGCTCGCTGTGCATTAATCAGCCGGGGTTGATTTGGTGGCGTGCCCTTTAGGAAAGGCGACCGTTCCAACACCAGTAGAAAATCGTTGATAGTTGCGAATTCATTGGCTCGCCCATTGATGGTCAAATTACTCCCCGATTGGCTAATTTTGCGCAACTGAATCCCCGGCAACGTGCGATTACCCAAATCCTGGATCACTGCCGACCACGGCGTGACCCGTTCCACCACATTGGCCAGCTCCTCCGTTTCCTTGCGAATTTGTGCCAATCGCTCTTTTAACCGGTCTAGCTC
>JANWVM010000136.1 GCA_025056115.1 Gloeomargarita sp. SKYG116 | reverse complement strand
GTCGATGTCCCAGCGCCAGCACCTATTCAGCCAGGTCAACCGTCAGCCCTAACAGGTGCGTTGAGCGTCCAGTACCTACAGGCGGCATTAGCGCACGGGGGACAAGCGCTGGTCACGGGGCCAATTGCCAAGCGTTACTGGCAGGCTGCCGGTTACCCCTACCCAGGACAGACCGAATTTCTTGCCCAGGCCACTGGTGCGTCCAACACAGGAATGTTGTTTCTAGCCCGCTCCCCTCACACTGGTTGGGTCCTGCGGACGTTGCTAGCGACGACCCACATTCCCTTGGCGCACGTGCCGCAGCAGTTAACGCCCGAACGACTGACGGCCAAGCTGACTCTACTGGTGGCAAGCCTCGTCCAGGATTTTGGCTTAACCCATCCCCGGATTGCTGTGGCCGGCTTAAATCCCCACAGCGGCGAGCAAGGACATTTGGGCACAGAGGAGCAGGACATTCTCATGCCCTGGTTGGAACGCATGCGGCAGCAATTTCCCCAGGTAACGTTACTCGGTCCTCTCCCTCCCGATACGATGTGGGTGGCGCCGGCGCGAGCCTGGTGGGATAAGGATGCTCCTAGCCCCTGGGATGCCTGCGTGGCGCTCTATCATGACCAGGGCTTGATTCCGGTGAAAGCGCTGGCGTTTGACGACGCTGTTAACACTACGCTCGGGTTGCCGCTGGTGCGCACATCTCCCGACCACGGTACAGCCTTCGACATCGCCGGTCAGGGGAAGGCGAATCCAGCCAGTTTCATCCAGGCTTGGCAGTGGGCCGAATGGCTGTGGGAACGCCGATTTAACCACTAGGCTTCTACAGGAGCGGCGTTGGCGGGTTGG
>JANWVM010000135.1 GCA_025056115.1 Gloeomargarita sp. SKYG116 | reverse complement strand
TATCCCGTCAACCTGGGCAACCCCCAGGAGATGACTGTTTTGGAGCTGGCGCAAGTGATTCAGGAGTTAACCGGCAGTAAGGCGGGCATCACTTTTCAGCCGTTACCCCAAGACGACCCGAAACAACGCCGCCCTGATATCACCCTGGCGCAAACCAAGCTGAACTGGTCGCCTCAGGTGGACCTGCGCACCGGTTTGCAACGGACAATTACGGAGCTACACCGACAATGGCAGTGTTAGTCACAGGGGGCGCGGGCTACATCGGCAGTCACACCTGCAAGGCGCTGGCGCAGGCGGGTTACACGCCGGTGGTGCTGGACAACTTCAGTACGGGACATTCCTGGGCTGTCCGCTGGGGGGAATGCATCAGGGCAGATTTAGCAGACAGGGAAACGCTCGTGGACGTACTGCGGCAGTACAACATCCGAGCGGTGATGCACTTTGCCGCCAGCGCCTACGTGGGGGAATCCATGACCAACCCCGCCAAGTACTACCGCAACAACTTGATTCACACCCTAAACCTGCTGGAAGCCATGGTGGCGGCGGGGGTGCCAACCATCGTGTTTTCCTCCACGTGTGCGACCTATGGTTTGCCCCAGTGGTTGCCCCTGACGGAAGACCATCCCCAGCAGCCGGTGAATCCCTACGGGGAAACCAAGCGGGCAATGGAGCAGGCACTGCACTGGTTTCGTCAAGCCTATGGGTTACGCTATGCGGCATTGCGGTATTTCAATGCGGCGGGGGCCGACCCGGACGGCGAACTAGGGGAATGCCACGACCCGGAAACCCATCTGATTCCCCGGTTGTTGTTGTCCTTGCTGGGGGGCGAGCCGGTGACCAT
>JANWVM010000134.1 GCA_025056115.1 Gloeomargarita sp. SKYG116 | reverse complement strand
ATTGGTCGAATGAAAGATTCCGCGCTCGCCATCAGCGGCGTTGGCACGGCGAAGGAATTTGAGGAACTTTGCAAGTCCGAAAACGCGGAAGGCTTCAAGCTCAAACTCTCGCCCGATGGCTTCGGACCGAGCGACCACAGCAGTTTTTACGCCAAAAACATTCCCGTGCTTTTCTTCTTCACGGGCAATCACCCCAACTATCACAAGCCGTCGGACACTTGGGAGAAAATCAACTACGCAGACGAGGCGCGCGTTGCGCGCTACGTTTCGCGCTTGATTGAGCGGCTCGACGCGGGCGCGCGCCCGACCTTCACGAAAGCTCAAACCGACCTTGCGCAATCGTCTCGCTCTTCAATGGGCGGGTTTCGCGTCTCGTTCGGCACGATTCCAAATTACGGCGAAGACGTCGAGGGCGTCTTGCTCGATGGCGTGCGCGAAGGCAGCGTCGCCGAAAAAGCGGGCTTGAAGGCGGGCGACGTCATCGTCAAAATGGGCGACAAGACGATTCGCAACATCTACGATTACACCGACGTCATCAAGGCTTTGAAGCCCGGCGACGTGATCGCGGTCGTCGTCAAGCGCGGCGGCGAGACGCTCACGCTCACGGCGGCGTTTCCTGAAAAGAAATAATCGCGTTTCAAAATGGACAATCTCGGTCATTGGTGGACGCTGGCGGGAGTCGCGCTTTTCATCGTCGAAATTTTCAGCGCGGGCTTCGTGCTCGGAAGCCTTGCGTTCGCGTGTTTGACGACGGCGATTTTCGCATATATCGGCTTTCCAATCGAAGTTCAGCGGCGCACCCGTTCCAGGGTTACGACCCTCGCGGGCTTGCCGTTTGCGGG
>JANWVM010000133.1 GCA_025056115.1 Gloeomargarita sp. SKYG116 | reverse complement strand
AAACCGTTCGGGAGTTAAATTCCATACCAACCGGCCGCTGCCGCCCTGGAAAATTCCCGAATACCATGGTTTCATCCGCAAAAGCGACGGCAAATACAACTTCGGCCTTTATATCATGAATGGTCGCATCCGCGATTGGCCAGGCTACCGGCTTAAGACCGCCATTGCAATGGCTGTTGCCCGGCTGCGCTGTGCGATCCAGCTTACGCCAGACCAAGATATGCTGTTTCTGGATCTGAGCGAGGAGCAGCGCCGGGAACTCGTGCAGATCTTCCAGCTGCACGGCATCAACACCAACCGGCCCAACCCACTTTACCGCCGGGCGATGGCCTGCGTTGCGCTGCCCACCTGTGCTTTGGCGTTGACCGAGGGCGAGCGTTACTTCCCGCATGTGCTGCGCGACATCAACCGCCTGCTGGTGAAATACAACCTGATGGACCGAGCGCCACTCGTGCGCATGACCGGTTGTCCCAACGGTTGCGCGCGGCCCTATTCTGCTGAAATCGGCATTGTCGGCCAACAAAATGGCGGCAAATATGCGGTGTTCATGGGTGGCAACTACATTGGCACCAAAGTCGGTGAGGTCGTATTGCAAAAGATTCCGATGCAGGATTTACCGATCTACTGGGACCGCCTGTTCGCCTTTTGGGCTGCTGAGAGTGCGCCGACCGAAAGATTGGGTGACTTTGTCGCCCGTGTCGGATTAGACAAAATCCGTGCAGTTTTGACTGCCGAGACTGCGGCGGCAAAGTAAGCAACAAAAATCGTTGTGCCACCGTTGCCGATCCGCGGTTAGCGCCCGTGCGGCGCAGTGCAGTTTTTCCCATCTTACTTTTTGCCTGCC
>JANWVM010000132.1 GCA_025056115.1 Gloeomargarita sp. SKYG116 | reverse complement strand
TATCCCAATGTTTTTGCCCTAGGGGATGCCTCGTCGTTGCCAACGTCCAAAACCGCAGCGGCGGCTCGCAAGCAAGCACCAGTAGCAGCCCAAAATCTCCTGGCGGCGATGGATGGTCAACCGCTGGCGGCCCGTTACGACGGTTACACCTGTTGTCCCTTGATTACGGGCTATAACTCTGCCATCATGGCCGAATTTGGTTATGACGGCAAGCTGCTGCCTTCGTTCCCGCTAGACCCCACCCAGGAGCGCTACTCCATGTACTTGGCCAAGGTGCATGTCCTGCCATGGCTGTACTGGAACCGGATGCTCAAGGGGAAAGCGTTTGAGGCAGACATCTTCAAGCCAATTAACCGCTTGGTGCATCGTTACTAGCCGGGCAGCCTTTAATCGCACACGCCCTGTAGCCGGGTCATTCGAGGTCGCTCAATGGCAGGTGGCAGGGCGCAGCCCTATCTTTTGTCCGATCAACTCCCATGACGTAGCTGTAGGTAACCAAAATCCATGTGCCAGGTCATCTATGCCGGTCATTGCTTGAGTCGCAGGGTGCAGACTCGTTACGGGTTCTCTCGCTGACCAACGCAAGCGGCTTGGCTATCTGACAAAACCCACTTGCAACTAGGTCACCAAGTCATTGGTGTGGGTTGGGTGGGTTGGGCTGGTGTGCCACTGGGGGTCAGGGACGTTAGCGAAGGCTTCTTTGAGAGAACATTCCCAGGAGCGACGCATTTCGAGCAGATAGGGGTCTCCCAACCCCAGTTCTAGCCGGTAGTGTACCTGGAAACTGTCTCGCTCGTAGGCAATGAGGTGGATCGGCGGCCCAACAGAGATATTGGATTTCATTGT
>JANWVM010000131.1 GCA_025056115.1 Gloeomargarita sp. SKYG116 | reverse complement strand
GTACCAGCGCTTGTTTGAAAACATGGTATCGAAGGAAATGTTGTTAATGGAGTGGTTGCTAACAGCGGTTCACGAGCACAAGGCATTGTTGTAAATGCAGCTGTATTTAACTTGCCAAGTGGTAGCCCACGCATCGGAACAGTAGGGCCAGGTGCTCCTAGCGTTATCATTCGCAACAATAGTGTTACGGCTGGAAATGGTAGTACTCTAACTACCGATGGGATTTTGTTGGGCACAGAACTGCTCTTCCCAGCGGCTGGACAGAATCCAGAAGTTGGCCGGGCCTTGATTGCCGATAACACGGTTAATGTGCAGTCAGCTAATTTAGTAGGGCAGGCTGGTGCAACGGGAATCAGGATTTACAATGATAATCTGGCTCTGCCTAACCCCAATCATGTCAATGTAGATATTCTGAATAACACAATTACCTTCAGCGGTGGTAATTTCATACCTACTGGCTCACCCAATGATGGTTCGTCTTCGGCGATATTCGTACAAGCCAATACAGGTACAGCGACTCGTCCCGTCTGTGTCGGCATCGAGGGCAATAGATCCACAACACCTAATCCTCTAAATGCTCACTTCCGATTCCTAAATGTGCCTGGTGGGGTTGCCCTGTTTAATGCCACACCAAATCCAATCACCAGCAACCTTCAGTTGGGTACATTTCTCACGGGACCTGCAGGTAACACAACGTCCGGCGGTGGGGCAACGGTTGCTTTCAGTAACAACCCCACCATCCCAGCTATTAACTCGACGATTTGCCCGAATTACTAAACCGTACTGGAAATGACTTTGTTTTGTAGGTATAATGAAGGCATAGCGGTATATTAACCAAAATTTAACAAACG
>JANWVM010000130.1 GCA_025056115.1 Gloeomargarita sp. SKYG116 | reverse complement strand
CTCGTTCTTGATGGTGTTCTGCACGCCCGCTTTTTTGAGATTCTCCAACACGGTTCGCGCAAAGTCGCGCTCTTGCTCTGCCCGTAGGCTGGAGTCGCCGCGATGCTCTATGTCCTCCGTCCCCAAGATGCGATAGGGCGAAAGGCTCTCCACCGTGAACGGTCCCGTCACGCGCACGCGCCGACGGTCTTCTTCGGGCTGGTCGTAAAGCGTTTCCAGCTCTGCGTTGCGCCGAATGCTCTCGTTGATGTCGTCTTGCCGCTGCTTCCAAACGCGCCAATACTCCGCCAACGTGCGCTCGCTTTCCGACTCTGCCGAAGCCTGCGGACGCGGCATCTCCCAACTTTGCAAGGTCTGTCCCGTGAGCCGATTATACTCCTGCCGCAAGCGTTCCAACTCTGGCTCATACTTGGCATAAATCGCGTCGATTTCGGCGTTGTTGGCGATGGACTTCAGCGTAATGTGCGGCACGGTTTTGTAAATGAAGCCCTGCGAGAGCGACCCGTTAGGGTCTTTGAGCTTGTAATAGGGAAAGACCGCCGTCATCAGGCGCATTCGCGCCAGCGCCAACGCCACGCGCGACGTGTCAATCGTAATCCACCGCCGTCCCCATTGCTCCGCCACCACCGCCGTCGTGCCACTGCCACACGTCGGATCCAACACCAAATCGCCTGGGTCAGTGGTCATAAGCATACAACGCTGAATAACTATATCATTCGTTTGAACCACATACTCGCGCTTCAGAAAAGAGTTCATCGTGTCAACCCACACATTCAGCAATTCTGTTAAAGGGCGAGAAAGGCTGGGTGCCGATCCGCGGGTGCGACTTTATGAGATGGCTATCTCCAACCAGGACGGAGAAATTGACTTTTTCA
>JANWVM010000012.1 GCA_025056115.1 Gloeomargarita sp. SKYG116 | reverse complement strand
CAGCGGACTGGTACATATTTCTGTGTAGATTTAGGCGTCACGGCCACAGTTATTCAAGGGCTGGCCAAGCATAAGGAAGAGTTGGGTGCACCGCTGTGTCCCTGCCGTCACTACGAAGATAAGGAGGCGGAAGCCAAGCAGGGATTTTGGAATTGCCCTTGTGTACCCATGCGGGAGCGCAAGGAATGTCACTGCATGCTGTTCCTCACACCTGACCACGATTTCGCTGGTACCGCCCAGACGATAGATCCCGAGTTTTTGGCGAGTCACGCTTAAGAAGCCGAATTCCCCTTGATCACTCTCAGCGATCATCCGTATAATTACGGGCGGTGTGAGTGAGGCTAAAGGAATTTCATGAGACGTCTCTTCAGTGCATCTGTTTTTGTCCTTGGGGTCATCGGTAACATGAGCTTGGTGAGGGCACAGCTTGGTCCGATAGACCCTGGTCGTATTCAGCAAGAGTTACAACCCCCACAGGTTCCAGCACGGCCACTTGAAGAGTTGCGTATCCCCGAATCGGAAGGTCCACAACCGCCACCAGGCTCAAAAGATATTCGTTTTTTATTACGCAGGCTAGAGCTCGAGGGGAATACCGTATTCAGTGCTGAACAACTTGAACCCCTTTATCGTGACCAACTCGGTACAGAAATTACCTTGGCTGACTTGTACGCCATTGCCGAACGTTTGAATAACTTCTATCGTCGTGAGGGTTATATTCTTACCCGTGTACTGGTGCCAGAGCAGAGAATTGAAAAAGGCGTTGTCCAGTTGCGGGTAATTGAGGGATTTGTCGAGACAGTGAAATTTCAAGGGGTAACACCTGCCCAAGAGCAACGATTACGCGGATTTGCAGATGCTATCCAGCGCTCTCGACCATTGCAGTTATCTACCCTCGAGCGCAACTTGCTGCTGATGAATGATTTGGCGGGTTTTGCGGTGCGCGGGCGGCTAGAACCGGGTCAACAGGTGGGAGGAACTGCCTTGACTATCAACGTATCCTACGATCCCTTTGACCCATTTTTTGAAATCAATAACTGGGCACCCTATAGCATTGGACCAGTCCGCTTACAGGCAGGGGTTTTCTTGAATTCATTAGGAAATCAAGGGGAGCGTATCGGTTTGAGCGCAGCGACGACTCCCTTTGACTTTGAAGAGTTAGCTAATGGTCGTATTGATTTCCGAATTCCTATCGGATTTGATGGGGTTACTTTGAGTACGAGCGCTAGCTACACCAGCACACAACCAGGAGCAGAATTAAAGCGATTTCGGCTTAGTGGCGAAAGTTTTTATTGGAATATTGGCTTGAGTTATCCGGTTATTCGCTCACGAGTGTTGAACTTATACCTGAACGGCCAATTCGACTTGATTAACAGCACAATTGATACTCGCTTTTTGGGAGAACCAGTGGTTTTGAGTCGAGACCGGTTACGGATACTGCGAGTGGGCGCGTCGGTAAGCAATATCAATCAGTTGGGGTTTACAGGGGCCAGCATTTTGCTGTCGCAAGGATTGCCAGGATTGGGAGCGAGACTAGAGGGTACCCCCAACATTCCCCTATCTCGCGCCAATGGTCAGGCAACAGCCTTTAAGGTGAATTTAGACTTTACTCAGTTGTTTACCCTACCAGGACAGTTTAATCTCTTGTTCACGGGCGCCGGCCAAGTAGCAAGTACGTCACTACTAGTTTCAGAGCAGTTTGGGTTGGGCGGGCCAAGCTTTGGATCGGCCTATAACCCTTCCCAGTTATTGGGTGATGATGGTTACGCCTTGCGTTTGGAATTACAACGTCCGGTCAATTATCAAGTAGGAACAACGCCCATGATCAGTCAACCTTATGCTTTTGTGGACTACGGTCAAATGTTCTTGAAGAAACCTACAGCCGCGGAGCCTCGGGAAAGGGATCTGGCCTCGGCAGGTTTTGGTTTACGACAATTCATCAGTAATTACTTGCAGGTACGCCTGGAACTAGCCTTCCCGTTGGTGAAAATAGGCCCACAGTTTGAACAGACCCCACGATTGTTGTTCAGCGGGCAGGGAGTTTTCTAAATTGGTCTTCAACCCGCTGGCGAATGGCGAGTAGGTTGACCGTCACCCCCCGGTGAATTTTGTTTTCAATCCAACGCACCGGTAAACTGAGGCGTGGTCGTAAATGCACGCTGTAAATTAACTGGGTAAGCTGTCCTTTGGGTTTTAATTCCCAGGCGCCCTGGAAAATGGTGAAATCACCCTCAACGCCATTAAACAAAATCCGTTCAGGATACTGTTCTTCAATATCTAAAACCACGCGGGCGCGAAAATGGAATTTCAAAAAGCAATGAGCGCCAACCTGCTCGAGACGAATTTTGGTTGCGGGATGAGGAAGCCGCCGGCTGATGACGAGATTGGGCAGGAAATCCGCCAGTCGCTCGTAATCAGTCAAGACTTGCCAAACGGGTTCAATTGGACAGGGGATGACAATAGCTGCCCGAATAAGCCGTTCCCAGCGATTGAGACGTTCGATATCAACAGCGACGCCAGCATCGGCCTCAAGCAGACCCGATTCACTTGTCATCAGTGGCCCTAAGTCCCATGGCTATTCGTTCCATCCAGCTAAACTAGCACAGATTTCGGGAGTCAGGTGGCATAGACCAGGTAGAACCATGTGGGCGCCGTGATGGAGCAAGGTTTCCCTATAAGCATCTATATCCTGAACATGGGGGGGCAGAATCCCGATGGCTATCCAGGTGTACTCCGGTTTTTGAGCGCGCGCTTGTTGCACAGTCAACATATCCGCGACAGTGTCTCCAACATACACAACAACTGCCCCAGGCGCACAATTCCAGCGGTGCAGCAGCATGAATAAACCGGTTGGGTCAGGCTTACCGGGCGCGTCTTCCATCGCCACCAGCGGCGCATCGGTGATGCCCAAACGCAGGAGTGCATACTCGACTTCCCGCCGGGGGGCGCCACTAAAAAATCCCCACTGCCAACCCTGGTTCTCCCAGCAGCAAAAGTAACTGGCCGTAATCAACAAGTGCTCCTGGGTGATGAAACCAGTGGGTTCTGCCGTTGGACCCCAATACAGACTTTGAAAGTACTTTGTAATTTCGGTTAGGGGGACATGGACACCCCACCGGCGCAGTAACTCTTGGGTTGCTTCCCAGTCATTATTCCAGTAGCCTTCGCTTTTGAGGCGATCGATATCGGCTAGGCTGGGTTGATAACACCCTTGGGAAAAGTGCGCGACTGTCGCTTGGATAGCCCGGCGGTAGGAATGACGGACATCCCGAATGACACCATCCACATCACAGATGAGGGCACCCACCAGCCAGTGCGTACAATTTGAATCAGAGATAGCTAGAATTGTACCGAATAGGTTACTCTAAATAAGCTAACACAAACCATTGGTTATAGGAGGTGTATTTCTTGAAGTTTCAGTTGAAAGCGCTGTGGCTGCAGAAGGATGTGGGAATCGCCGTGGACCAGATTGTTGGCACGGGAAGTAGCCCTGTAACCTGCTATTTTTTCTGGCCACGGGACAACGCTTGGGAGCAGTTGAAAAATGAATTGGATGCCAAATCGTGGATTCCCGAAGCGGATAAAATAGAGCTGTTGAATCAGGCGACGGAATTGATTAACTACTGGGAAGAGGGTCGGGCTAACAACCGTCCCCATACGCTCCAGGAGGCGCAAGCGCGTTTTCCTCATATCGTCTTTGCCGGGAGCAATTAAGCAGCGTGACTGGTTCGGTTCCTTGCGCGCGTCCTAAGTAATTGTGAGGTGTGAAATGACGACGGCTACGGAGGAACGTTTACTGTCGAGAACCCTGCTGGGGGCGTTGGCGTGTCTGGATGTGGATTTGGCTCAAGAAATACAACGTTGGCGGGAAGAACGTGACCGCTGGGGGCCTGATTTTTGGAACCGATGGCTGGCTGAGCACCCAACCCCGCCACCAGACACGGCTTGGGCTTTTCCACCCGCTGCCAGCGCTGAGCCACCTTCACCGCCGACGGAAACCCCCGACATGGGTACTGACAACCTGGCGATTGAACCATCTGCATTATCATTACCTGACTTATCCCCAGCCGATGCGGTTGCGCCCGACGCTGAGACCTCTGAAACCCCTGACTTCGTTGCTGACTCCTTGCCGACAGGAGCAACGACGGAACTGCCAACCCGGCCCTCCTGGTCTGAGCGATTGAACCGGATTTTTGCACGTCGGCAGGCGCAGGGTGAACTGGGGACAACTGACCCGTGGGCAGAGTCGTTTCCGGAGCCTCTCTACCAGCGGAGGCGCGCTCGTGGTTTGCAACAGCCGGTCTTGGGTTTTGCGATTGGGGTGACGGTAGCGACGCTGGGAACCCTAGGCGTGCTGCTGGCGGTACAGCGGCGACAACCACCTCAACCCGCGTCCCCCACGCTTAGCGTTCCGGCTCCCCCGCCTGAGAGCGCCGTCTTACCCTCGCCGGTACCGAATTTGGCCCGCAAGGAGCTACCGGACTTGAGTACGGCGCCAACTGCCAGTCCCTCAGCGAAACCTAACACCCCAACCAACCCTGGTTTGTTCTACGTGGTGATGGACTACCAAAATGAACAAAGTTTGTTACAGGCGCAAAAAGTAGTCCCTGAGGCATTTATTTGGCAGTTCGACATCGGGCTGAAGGTGCAACTGGGGGCCTTTGAAACCCGTGACCAGGCGGAGGCATTTGTGGCAGACTTAAAGGCGAAAGGGTTACAGGCCCAGGTGTATCCCTAGAGGTGGTCATAGTGAACTGGTGGTCTTGGTGGCATTCCCCGAAGCCAGAGCAGCGGTTGGATCAGTGGATCAGCCGGCTCCAGCGCCAATTGCGACAGGTTAAACGAGCGGTGGCGGTAGTTTTGGCGACGCAACGGCGGCTACGGCGGCAATTACAGCGTACACGTTCCCCGCAGATTCGGCAGGAGTTGCAGCAGGCCTTAGTCCACCAGAGCCACCATTGCCGTCGTTTGCAGCAACAGCTTCTGGCCTTGGAACAAGAGGTTCAAGCTTTACAGGCCCGGCAGGAGGTGCTGACAGCTCGGGTTTCTACCGCCGAAGCCCGTAAGGCCTTACACGAGCTGCGCCAGCACATTACGGATGGGCATCTACCCGACCTGTTACAGGACACAGAGGACTTGGTGCATCGGCTAGAGGCAGAAGTGGAACTGCTAGACCACAGTCTGGGGGAATGGGTGCCGCCAGTGGCTGGTCGGTAGGCGGTGTATCTGCAACATTTGCATTTACAGCACTTTCGCAACTACACTGACCAGGCGGTAACGTTCCAGGGCCAACAAACCATCCTGATTGGGGATAACGCTCAAGGAAAATCCAATCTGCTGGAGGCGATTGTGCTACTGGCAACTCTGCATTCACCGCGGGTGCAACGGGATGCGGATTTAATACAGAGTGGTCAAACACTAGCCCAGATTCAGGGATACGTCTTGCGGCAACCCGACCCGGCGGAACTGGCATTGGTCTTACGGGCCTCGGGGCGGCGAACATGGATGGTCAACCAGCAGGTGCAACGGCGGCAAGTAGATTTTTTGGGGTATTTGCGGGCGGTTTTTTTTTCCTGTTTGGACTTGGAACTGGTGCGGGGCAGTCCGGGACAACGGCGGGATTGGCTGGATCAAACGCTGGTGCAACTGGAACCCCTGTATAGCCAATTGCTCCAGGACTACCAACGGGTGGTGCGTCAGCGCAATGCTCTCCTGCGGCAAGACACGGTGACCCCCGCGCAACTAGCTCCCTGGGACGACCTCCTGATTCAAACAGGCGCTCGTCTGATCCGCCGTCGTTACCAGTTGGTGGAACGATTGCAGCCCTTAGCCCAGACCTGGCATCACCGCATTAGTCAAAGCAAGGAAGTGCTAACAGTCCGTTACGCCCCTGCGGTGCCCGTATCAGTCAACGACACAGAGGCCATTCGCACCGAATTTCAACGTCAACTAGCGGCCAAGGCCCTCGCAGAACGGATGCAGAAAACGACATTGGTGGGGCCACACCGAGACGAGGTGATTTTTACCTTAGACGGTCAGTTAGCTCGTCATTACGCCTCCCAGGGGCAACAACGCACGCTGGTGTTGGCGCTCAAACTGGCTGAGTTAGAACTCCTAGAAACGGTGTTTGGGGAAACGCCGCTGTTGTTGCTCGACGATGTACTAGCGGAACTGGACCAGAAACGGCAACGGCACTTGCTGACAGTGATTGCCGACCGGGTACAGACGATTATCACCACAACGGACCTGGCTCGTTTTGAACCGCCCTGGTTAACCCATGCCCAGCAACTGTATGTTGAGCAGGGACGGATATGGCCTCGGGAGTAATTGTCTAACCCGGTTCGCGTTGTGTAAGATAAAAAAGCTTTCCTCAGTAGCTCAGCGGTAGAGCGGTCGGCTGTTAACCGATTGGTCCCTGGTTCGAATCCAGGCTGAGGAGTTAGGTAGTGTCCGTTTGCTAGGATTGATGTCCACTGCAGGTTTTCTGCTGAGGCATCTCATAGTCAAGCCATTTTGGTTTGTCCGAGGGATGACGGGAAAACCAAGGACGGGTCTGCGCCTTGTGACCCAAGGCATGACAAGCTTAAGTAACTTGGCTGTAATAGCAAAAATCAGCAACAATCCCACCTGTGGTTGCATTGCTGAGAAGGTCATCTCTTTAAGTCGCCTGCACACTCCCTTCTAGGGTCACGGGGTGGTGAACGCGGAAGCCACTGTCCGACAGGCCATGGCTCTGGCACGGGGCGCTGCCTATGGAACTCAAGAGACGGAGAACGGTCATCAGAAACAGCGGACGACTTTTCTCCATCCCATGAGGTGCGCCGATGCCACCCATTCACCCACCCTTACGAAAAGTTCTGGCCTGGGTCGTTCCCCTGCTCAGTGGCTGCCTAGCGTTTCACTCGCCAGCGCTAACCATGACAACGCCCATTCCGTTTCAAGTGCTCGATTTGGGGCCAACACCGCTGGAGCGTCAGTTCGTGCCTAAACCTCAGGTGCTGGTTTTTACTGACAGAAGGTCTTGGCAGCGGTTCTGGCAACGCAGCCGGGTTTTCGACCTGAACCTGCAACGGCCTGTGGCTCCACCTATCAATTTTCGCCGACAAGCAGTTGTGGGTTTCACCATTGGTTCCCGGCCTACCGGCGGTTACGGGTTGCGCATTGACCGCCTGGAGTCGGTGACGGATCACCAGGGTACCTACTGGCGACTGCACTACACCGAGTCGGTGCCTGGCCCGAATTGTCTGGTGACCCAGGCGCTGACCACACCCACTGTATTTATCGCTGTGCCGCCGCCGGTACCCAAAATCCAACCTCAAGGACGCACGGTTGTTGTGCCATGCCAGTAGGGGTCAACTCGAGCGCAGGACAATTTGCCCGTTTTGAACCGCCACCAGTTGGATGTCCAGGGGACCAGCGGTGTAGATGGGGCGGCGCGTCACCGATTGCACGTACACCACACCCCTGAGATTTTGCAACTGCTCCACGAACTGCACCAGCGCCACCTGGCTGAAGGAACCCACTTTGTTGGTGAGCGGGTCAGCCAAGATACCGCTTTGTCGGGCGCGGACGTTTGACGCGAGAAACAAGCGGTCTAACTGGTTAAAAATCGCCACCTCGTCGCTGTTGTCCAGGTCAATGGGAATCTGGGCCACCACCGCCCCGGCGGGAAAGATCAACCGGTTGGGGGTGACATCGGTAAACACCTCCACTTCTGGTTCGCCGCTGGAGTAATTGGCCGCTGCTAGCACCCGCACCACGTAATCCCGGCCTGTGCTTAGGGTATTGACCAAGTTATTGAATTCCGTGCTGCTAATGCGAATGCGCGGGGCATAGGGGTCGCCTGCTTGGGGGGAATGGAGACAGGTTTCGAGTTGTCCCTGGCGACGACTCAGGCAGCCCGCCACCCGACTCGCTTCCTGCAGGGTTTGCTGCACGGCTTGCCGCGCTAAATCCCTATCGTTAATCGCCCGCACGGTGGCAGTCGCCAAGACTTGCTCCCGCCGGATGACTACGTTCCCTTGGCGCAGTTGCCCGATTTCCTGCTCCAACCGGCCACGCACTTGTTCCAGTTGAGCAATCTGGGCTTGCAATTGCTGACCCTGGCGGCGCAGGCGTTCCGCTTGAGTCCTGGCCTGGGCAACTTGGGTTTGGGCTTGTTGCAGTTGCGCCTGTAGCTGGGTGCGGTCTTTTTTCAACTCTGCAATTTGCGCTTCCAAGGCGCGGGATTCCCGTTCAGCGCTCGCAAGTTTGGCCAAGGCCTGTTGATAGTTGCGGTTGACTTCGACGAGTTTAGCTTCGATGGCTTTGACATTCCGGTCGGCAGCTTGGAGTTCCGCTTGGGTGCGAGCCAGTTGTTGCCGCGCCGCTTCCAGTTCCGCTTGGGCTTCGTCTTTTTGTTTGCGCACCCGTTTCAAGTCCGCTTGAATCTGGTCGAGCCGAAACAAGCCATCCCGCAATTGCTGGTCCGCTGCTAGCAGAATCCCTAGCGTCGTGGCCGAAATGACCCCCCCAGTGGCGATGGTGACGAGTACGGCTGTCGTGCGGGGCCGCAACTTGAACAGGCTTAACCGCGCCTTTCCCACCCGCGTGCCGATCCGGTCTCCCAGCGCTGCAATCAGCCCGCCCAAGACCAGAATCACGAGAATTAGGGTGTAACCGGCGACCACAACTCACCCCTCGCCAACCAGCGCCAGCAAGTCTGTCTCGTTGAGTAACGGAATGCCCAACTCCCTCGCTTTTTCCAGCTTAGCACCTGCATCCTCGCCCACGACGACGTAATCGGTACGACTGGATACACTACTGGCGACTTTGCCCCCTGCCCGTTCGATGAGCGCCTTGGCCTGGTGGCGGGTCAAATGGGGCAGTTTGCCTGTCAAAACCAACACTTTGCCACTTAGGGGGCCACCGGTCTGGGAAGTCGCCGGTGTGTAGTGCAACTGCAAACCCGCCTGGTGTAACCGCTCCAGCAAGGCTTGGTGGTCGGGGTCGTGAAACCAATCATGCACCGCCTGGGCAATTTCCGGACCAATGCCATTGATGGCGCACAGTTCCGCGACCGTCGCCTGCTGCAGGGCTTCAGCGCTGGGAAAATGCGATGCCAATAACTCCGCAGTGCCCAACCCCACATGGCGAATCCCCAACCCATACAACACGCGCGGCCAGGGTTGCCTGCGGGATTGGTCAATCGCAGCCACCAAATTACGGGCCGATTTTTCCCCCCAGCCCGCGAGCGACTGCAACTGTTCAGCGGTCAAGCGATACAAATCCGCTACCGTTTGCACCCAGCCTTGGGCGACCAGTTGTTGCGCGACTTTTTCCCCTAGCCCGCGAATGTCCAAAGCATCCCGGCTGGCCCAGTGCTGGACCTGCTCGCGAATGATGCCAGGGCAGTGGGGATTGACGCAGCGGGTGGCGGCTTCATCGGGCGCTTGCACCACGGGTTCGCCGCATTCAGGGCAATGGGTGGGAAACCGGTACGGTTCGGCATCGGGGGGACGTAACGCCGTCAAAACCTCCACCACTTCTGGGATAATGTCCCCCGCCTTGCGCACCACCACCCGGTCGCCGATGTGAATATCCAACTCCTGGAGCCGCTGGGCATTGTGCAGGGTCGCGCGGGTGACCTGGGTGCCAGCCAAGCGCACGGGCGTCAGTTCCGCCACTGGCGTTAAGGTGCCTGTCCGTCCCACCTGCACCGTCACCCCGGTGAGCGTCGCTACCGCCGTCTCTGCGGGAAATTTCCAGGCAATGGCCCAGCGGGGCGATTTTTGGGTGTACCCGAGTTGGGCTTGCATCGCCAGGTGATTGATTTTGACCACCACCCCATCGGTGCCATAGGGCAATTGTGAACGTTGCTCCACCCAGGTTTGGTAATACGCCTGTACAGCCGCCAGGTCCCGACACACCTGGAAGTGGGGATTGATGCGAAACCCCCAGGCGGCCAGTTGTAATAGGATGTCTTTTTGCGTAGGCAGGTCCACCCCTTGACCGACCCCATAGGCAAAGAAATCCAAGCGCCGTTGCGCTACGATGCGGGGGTCGAGTTGACGCAAGGTGCCGGCAGCGGCGTTACGGGGATTGGCAAACGTCGGTTCGCCCTGGGCCTGGCGCTGGCGATTGAGTTCCTCAAAGATGGGCAGGGGTAAAAAGGCTTCGCCGCGAATTTCCACCCCTTCCGGCGGGTCGTTGGTCTGCAAGCGCAAAGGGATGGTGCGAATGGTGCGGACATTGGCTGTAATATCTTCGCCGGTGACCCCATCGCCGCGGGTTGCGCCCCACACTAGCAGGCCCCGTTCGTAGTAGAGATTTAAGGCCAGCCCGTCAATTTTCAATTCACACACGTAGAGATCGTCCGGCAGGTCATCGGGCCAGAGTTTGCGCCAGCGTTCCTCCCACGCCTGCATATCGGCTAGCTCAAAGGCATTGTCCAGGCTGTACAGGGGGGTGGGATGGGTCACGCTGGGGAATCCCTGGCTGGGCTGGTCGCCAACGCGCTGGGTGGGACTATCGGGGGTAATCCATTCGGGGTGTTGTGCTTCTAGTGCCAGCAATTCCCGGTAAAGCTGGTCATAGACCTCATCGGGCATGATGGGGTTGTCCAGAACGTAGTAGGCATGGGCGGCTTTTTGCAGCAATTCCCGCAGTTGTTGCATCCGTTGTTGCACCGCCTCTGGTGTCAGGAGTAATTCCCCTTGCTGTTCGGCCATCGCCTTCCCCCCCAGCCGCGTTTGTTTTGGTTGTATTTTAGCCTTGCAACTCCCAGCCTCTGGTTGCCCAGGTGGATGCTTTTTTGCCCGCAAATCCTGCGCGCTGGTGCAGGGTAAAACCACAAGCTGTCAAGGCTCGTTTCAGGCTACCGGTGCTGGCGTAGGTTACAAACAAACAGGGCGATGCTGCATAGTGCTGAATCAATGCCATCAAAAAGGTTTCTTGCCATAAATCCGGCGATGTTTTGGCGCTGTAGGCATCGTACAAAATCCCGTGAATTTGCCCTTGCCACTGGGGGAGCCTATCCAATTGACCATGCAGTTCTAAAAATTGTTGTAACCACGCCGGCGCATGGCGCATTTGTTGGGGATAGTCTTGCTGAAATTTTTGATCCCGTAGCTGGTAAATGGCATCGAGTGCAGTGGGTCGGCCCTGGCACCATTGTTGAAAGTTGGTTCGCCAGTTTTCATCTGCTTCAAAGCTGAGAATGCGACAGGTATCAGCGCGGGAGATTTTTAACCACTCGCAGGCAATGAGGATTTCGATATAGCCCAATCCCAACCCCACCACCAAAAAGCGGGGATGCGTACATCTGGCTAACACTGCCCGGATCGCCTCGCCGTAGATGTATTGGGTTTCCTGGTAGGCCCCGCCCCGGTGATGCATCCATTCCCGCTGGGGATGGGTTAAATCCTGAATCGTTGGGCTACCATCGGCGGTCATCACGACGGCGAAGCGCTCCCCGTCCATTGCGTTAAAATAATTGGGCGTTCATCGGTAGTTCCATCCTATGGCGGAAGCGTACCTGCTGGAAAAACTCAAGGCGATTGAAAGCACCTACCAGGACCTCGACCGGCAATTGGCTGACCCGGCGGTGGTGAGCGACCCCCAGGAATTGCAACGCATCAGCAAGGCGCGGGCGACGATGGAACCCATTGTTAGCACCTTTAACGCTTGGAAAGCCACCCAGCGGGAACTCCTGGACGCGCAGCAACTTTATCGCGAATCGGCCCGCGACCCGGAATTTCAAGCCATCGCCCAGCAGGAAGTGGAAGCCCTCAGCCAGCGCCTGGCCCAACTGGAACAGGAATTGAAAATTTTACTACTTCCCCAAGACCCCAACGACGAAAAAAACATCATGCTGGAAATTCGCGCCGGTGCTGGTGGGGACGAAGCGGGCATTTGGGCGGGCGATTTGATGCGCATGTACACCCGGTATGCTGAGCGCCAGGGGTGGCGAGTGCGTTTAGTGAGCGAATCGCCGGCGGAAGCAGGGGGCTTCAAGGAAGTGGTGCTGGAAATTGAAGGCGATCGCGTGTATAGCAAATTGAAATTTGAAGCCGGCACCCATCGCGTCCAACGGGTTCCCGTGACCGAAGCGGCAGGGCGCGTCCATACGTCAACGGCGACTGTCGCCGTCATGCCCGAAGTGGACGAAGTGACGGTGGAAATCAACCCCAATGACATTGAGATTGTCACGGCGCGTTCCGGTGGCGCTGGTGGCCAAAACGTCAACAAGGTGGAAACGGCGGTGCATTTATTCCACAAACCTACCGGGATTCATATTCATTGCCAAGAAGAACGCAGTCAGCACAAGAACAAGGAGCGGGCCTTACAATTGCTGCGCGCCAAGCTCTACGACATGCAATTGCAAGCCCAGCAGGAATCCGTAAGTTCTTTACGGCGTTCGCAAGTGGGGACTGGCGCGCGCTCAGAAAAAATTCGCACCTATAACTACAAAGACAACCGCGTGACCGACCACCGGTTGAACCAAAACTTTGACCTTAGCAGCGTTCTTGAAGGCGAACTGGACCCAATCATCGAAGCCTGCATCGTGAAAGACCAACAGGAGCGGTTGGCGGCGCTGGCGGCTGAAAGCACCAACGGTTCAGGATAGGTGCCAGGTCCATGCCACCCGAATTATCACCCCAAGACTTTCAGACCCAAGTCCTCACCCGGCTCGACCGAATCGAAGCACGGCTCGACCAGTTAGAAACAGATATCAGGGCGACCGTGCAACGAGTGGATAAATGGGAAGAGCGATTTCTCCAACTGTCCCGAGACAACCTCGCAATTAGTCGAACGGTTATCATTGCCGCAGCCGCAGCCGTTATTTTCGCACCGTTGATTAAAGAAATTGCCCCTGCTGTCGCTGCTTTGATCAAACCGCAATGAATCAATTAATTGCCCAGTGAATTGTCAGGTGTTGTTGCTGTATCGCTGTCGGCCCGCACTTCCTGCACGGCATTCACGTCAAACACCAGCACAAAAGGTTGCCCCATCTTCTCGGCCAGGAAGTTCTCCAACAATTTCACCTGGCGGGGGGTAATTTCTCCCGGCGTCCGCACCGTTAGATGCACCTCCGGTGGATTTTCATACCAATTGGTGCGAATCCGGATCAATTCCATGCGCTGAAA
Organism: Gloeomargarita sp. SKYG116; assembly: GCA_025056115.1. Taxonomy (GTDB): domain Bacteria; phylum Cyanobacteriota; class Cyanobacteriia; order Gloeomargaritales; family Gloeomargaritaceae; genus Gloeomargarita. The sequence goes on along the minus strand of JANWVM010000012.1, from coordinate 45,380 downwards.
CGTAACCGTTCCCCGCAACAATGCCCGGCGAATTTCCGCCTCCAACCGGTTTTGTCGCGTCAGTTCCCAAAAACTAATCCCCAAAGGCACTAGCAAGATACTGGTTAAAAAGCTCGCCACTGCTAAAACCCGCCGCGCCTTGTGCCAAGGAGTGTAACCCGCTAGGAAAAATGCCACCATGCAGGCCAGAGCAATCCCTAGCAAATTGGTCAAAAACAACAAAAACGCCCCCCAGCTCAACCCCCATTCCGCTTGCGATAAGCACAGCCCCACCACACAAATAGGCGGCATCAACGCGACTGCAATGGCTGTGCCCGGTAATGTCGGCGACACCTTGGGTTCCACCCGCGCATAACCACAAACGCCACCGGCAGCAATGGCAATTCCCAAATCCAGCAAGTTGGGGGTTGTACGGGCCAGGATTTCACTCCCAAAGTTAGGTAAGGCAACAATCACCCCAATTAACCAAGACAAACCAATCGCCAGCAGCGTACCAACGCCCAAGGAAATGAAGGCTTTCCGAAACAGGGCCACATCACCAGTCAACGCCCCAAACGCCAGCCCCCGAATCGGCATCATCAACGGCGCAACCACCATCGCTCCAATAATGACAGCGGCGCTGTTGGAGAGCAATCCCAAAGTAGCAATCACACACGACCCGATGACCAGCATGATGTAAGGACCATCCAGCACCGATTCGGCATACAAATCCTGGCGAATCGCCTGCAATTGTTCCAACTCCGCTAGGTTGCGCGGGCCATACCACCACGACATAACAATCTCCCTAGATGGCCTGTTGCCCTATGATAAAACCGTAGTCCTGTAAACAGCTAGACGAGAGCCCATGGGTCTGTATGATCAGGATTTTTGCACTTGCACACTAAGGCAAATCAAACTATTGCAATTGAGGTGTTTGCATGAGTTACATATCCCGAAAATTCAATAGTGATTGCTCCTGTTAATACAGTCTTACAAAACGAAACAATTCTTTTACGCTATAATCATGACCAATTCTACAGCGGGATTACATGAATCTTTGGGCTGACATTGCACGAACACTGGCGCCCCCTGGTTACAAGCGGCTGGCAGGCAAGCTGGTCCGTCAAATCACCACAGTGTCATCTCCGAACAAGCCATCACCGGAAGCTGTGATCCGCGACCGTCTCGCTCAAGCGATTCCAGGGAGTCAAACTGAAGTGCCAACACCCTATGGTCGGATTGACATTCTCACACCAACAGAAGTGATTGAAGTGAAGCGAGCAACTCAATGGAAACAGGCGATTGGACAAGTGCAAATTTATGCCCAAGCGTATCCCCATCACCGGCTGCGCATTCACTTGTTTGGCGTGGTTAAAAATAAAACTTTGATCCGTAAAGTTTGTCGTGAAAAAGGGATTCGTTGTACATTTGCTGACCCAATTGAGTAACTGCGTAGTCCCTTAGCGGTTATCTCAGCACTTTACAGGGTGCCGTTACTTATTCAAGCCCGCAGCAAGTTGCCTGCTGAGAACGTAGAGCCAATGCCTTCCTATAGCTAAGTCATTTCTGCTTGTCCTACCCTTGGGTTGCAGGACGTGGCCCCGCCTTTGGTTTTTCTCTCATCCCTCTGACAAACTGAAGCAGCCTAGCTATAAAACCTAAGTGGTGACCAGCTTAGATGACTTATAGTCACTTTATCGCTTGACTTGATAGTGCAGAAATAACTCATTGGCTACTTGCTCACAAGTGAGTAACTCGAGCGCCACAGGTTGTAATAAACCAGGGCCATCAACGGGTGTGGGAGCGCTAGCGCCGCCAAATATCCAAGGGCAAACGGTCAACCACAGGTCGTCAATCACGCCAGCTGCTAGTAAACTTGCCATCAATTCGCCACCCCCCAACACGCCGATTTTTCGTAAACCTAACGCATAGAATTCTGCCAGCAATTCGGGCCAGTTTTGGTCATACCAAATCCGTTGAAAGGCTTGACTTTCATGCCATAGTTGCGCGCCGTCACTCGTCGTGATTAACCATCGCTCCAGAGACTGGCGAAAAAAAGCCATGTTCGGGGGAATTTGACCGCTGCGACTACAGATGATGTGTAGTGTCTGGGGGGATTTACCCTGGGCCTGGCGAGCTGCTAACAACTCCCCGTCATGGACCAACATGCCGCTGCCATAGGCTCGTAGGGTTTTGGCGCCAATCAGCACAGCGTCGCTTTGGGCCACTTGGCGTTCCAGGTGAGCACGGTCGGCAGCCGAACCAAAATCAGCCGCACCCCGGTGAACGTTGGCAATTTTGCCGTCGGCGGTCATGGCTAATACAGCCGTCATGTGCGGGCGCATGGGGTGCGTTAAGATAGAAAACCATATTGATTCTAGGAAATGTATGCGCTGTTCGCGGCTGTTGCTAGTGACCCTGCGGGAAGACCCAGCGGAAGCAGAAATCATTAGCCACAAATTGCTCCTGCGGGCGGGCTATATCCGGCGCGTCAGTCCGGGGATTTATGTGTATTTGCCGTTGATGTGGCGGGTGTTGCAAAAAATCATGCAGATCGTGCGGGAAGAAATGGACGCGGCGGGGGCGCAGGAATGCCTTTTACCCCAGTTGCAACCGGCGAGTTTGTGGCAAGAATCGGGGCGTTGGGAAACCTATACCAAAGGTGAAGGGATTATGTTTACCTTGACGGACCGGCAACAGCGGGAAATGGGACTCGGTCCTACCCATGAGGAAGTGATTACCGATGTGGCTCGCCAGTTGATTCGTTCCTACCGGCAATTGCCCCTGAATCTTTATCAAATCCAAACCAAATTTCGGGATGAAATTCGACCGCGATTTGGACTGATGCGGGGACGGGAATTCATCATGAAAGATGCCTATTCCTTTGATGCCGATGAGGCGGGAATGCGCCAGTCTTATGAGAAGATGTACCAGGCCTACTGTCGTATTTTGGAACGGTGCGGGTTGGATTACCGGCCAGTGCAGGCAGATAGCGGGGCTATTGGGGGTTCTGGCTCTCAGGAATTCATGGTATTGGCCCAAGCGGGAGAAGATGAGGTGCTCTATACCCCCGATGGTCAATACGCCGCCAATGTGGAAAAAGCAGTTTCTTTACCGCCAGAACCCATCCCTTCACCCTTTCCGCAAGCGGAGCAAAAACATACCCCCAATACACCCACCATTGAATCCCTGTGTAGCCATCTCAACTGCTCACCGACCCAGGTGGTGAAAAATGTATTGTATCAAGCGATTTTGGACACGGGAATCACAGTGCTAGTGCTGGCCAGTATCCGGGGAGACCAAGACATTAATGAAGTGAAGTTGACGAACGAAATCACACGTTTAGTGCCGACGCTAGGGGGACAGCAAGTTTTGAAATTAGTCATCGCCAATCAAGAGAATCAAAACCAGTGGGCGGCAAAACCTTTGCCATGGGGATACATTGCACCGGATTTGCCCGATGAGTACATTAAAAAAGACCCGAAGATTCACCCCCATTTTGTGCGTTTATTCGATGCAACGGTTGCGCCTTTACGGAACTTTGTCACGGGCGCTAATCGCGTGGATTACCACTGGGTGGGAGCCAATTGGGGTCAGGAGTTTCCAGCGATTGAAACCACAGTTGATATCCGCAAAGCCAAGGCGGGCGACCGGGCGGTGCATGACCCCCAACAAATCCTACAGAGTGCGCGAGGCATTGAAGTCGGCCATATTTTTCAACTGGGAACCAAATACTCTGCGGCGATGGGTGCTACCTACACCAATGAGCACGGTCAAGAGGTGCCGTTAGTTATGGGGTGTTACGGGTTGGGAGTGTCGCGATTGGCGCAAGCTGCGATTGAACAGTCCCATGATGAACATGGCATGATCTGGCCGCCGGCCATTGCTCCCTATCTGGTGATCATTTCAGTGCCGAATATGCAGGATCAACAACAAGTCGAAGTGGCGGAAATGCTATATCAACAATTGCAAAAAGCAGGCATTGAAACGCTGCTAGACGACCGTCCCGAACGCGCAGGCGTGAAGTTCAAGGATGCCGATTTGCTGGGGATTCCCTACCGCCTTGTGCCAGGGCGTTCTTTAGCAGAAAATAAGGTGGAAATTATCACCCGCAAGGGCCATCAATCCCAACTAGTGCCGGTAGAGGAAGTAGTAGCTTTTTTCGAGGCAAAACGTCCCTAAAATTGACCGGCTAGGGCTTGCACACACCGCTCACAAATATCGGGGTACTGCGGGTCCTGACCGACCTGTTCCGAATAATTCCAACAACGCGCACACTTTTTCCCTGCTGCCGGTTGCATGGCCACTGTCCATCGCTGACCTGGTTCACCAGCCTGTACCGTCACCTGGGAGACCAACAGTAAATACCGCAGTTCATCAACGCCATTGGTCGGCGTATTGAGGGCCTGTAATTGGGTTAATAATTCCGGTTCGCCAACCTGGAGAATAATTTGCGCTTCCAAAGAGGAACCAATGGTTTTAGCAACCCGCGCCGCTTCGAGAACCTTGTTGACATCTGCCCGCAAGTCCCGCCATTGGTCCCAGGTGCGCGCCAGTTCCGGTTGATGCCATAGGGATGGGGGTTCCGGCCAGCGCGTTAAAAAGACCGATTTTACCCCCGTTTTGTAGGGAATAAATTGCCAAATGTCTTCCGCGAGATGGGATAAAACGGGGGCAATCAATTTGGCCAGGGTCTCCACTGCAATTGCTAATACGGTTTGACAACTGCGCCGCCGGTAGCTATTGGCTGCACTGATGTACAACCGGTCTTTGGCAATGTCTAAATAAAAACTCGACAAGTCCACGACGCAAAAGTTCTGAACTGTCTGGAAAAAGTGATAAAACTCGTAGTCCTGAAACGCCTGGGTTACGGTTTGTACAACTGCCGATAAGCGATGGAGCAAATAACGGTCTAACTGGGGTAAATTGGCATAGGGAATGGCATGTTCTTGAGGGTCGAAATCGTAGAGATTGCCGAGTAAAAAGCGAGCGGTATTGCGGATTTTGCGATAGACATCGGCCATCTGGTTGAGGATGGTATTCCCCAGGGGTACGTCGTCGGCGTAATTGACCGAGGCCACCCACAACCGCAAGACATCGGCGCCATAAGCAGGTTCCTTCTGGGGATTTTTGCCGCCGTTGATGACCACCAGGGGGTCCACAACATTCCCCAGGGATTTGCTCATTTTGCGCCCTTGCTCATCCAGCACAAATCCATGAGTCAACACTTGTTTATAGGGCGCTTTCCCCCGCACGGCGACCGAGGTCAGCAGGCTGGATTGAAACCATCCCCGGTGCTGGTCAGACCCTTCCAGGTACAGGTCAGCTTGGTCGGCCAACCCCCGCGCCTGCAACACGGCTGCCCAGGAGGAACCCGAATCAAACCACACGTCCATCGTGTCCATGCCTTTGCGGTAGGTGCGCCCGTTCTGGCGGTAGGTGGGGGGGAGCAGTTCTTCGACGGGTAATGTCCACCAGATATCGGAGCCGTGTTGCCGGATCAGGTCGCGCACATGGGCGATGGTTTCGGCGTTCAATAGGGGCTCGTCGGTTTCGACGTCGTAAAAGACGGGAATCGGCACGCCCCACGCGCGCTGGCGGGAAATACACCAGTCGGTGCGTTCCTGTACCATGGCGGTAATCCGGTTTTCCCCTTGGGGCGGAATCCATTGCACCTGGCGAATCGCTTGCAGAGCCAACTCCCGAAACCCACTTACCGAGGCAAACCATTGCGCCGTCGCCCGGAAAATGGTGGGTTTTTTGGTGCGCCAGTCGTAGGGGTATTTGTGTTGATAGGGTTCGTGCTTGACCAGCAAGTTCTTTTGCCGTAACGCTTCAATGATTGCCTGGTTGCCTTCTTTCAAGACCGGTAAACCGGCAAAGGCCCCGGCTTCCTGGGTAAAGCAACCCGCATCATCCACCGGCGATAACAGGGGCAACCCGTATTTTTGGCCCACCGCATAGTCTTCTGTCCCATGCCCCGGTGCCGTATGCACGAGTCCTGTGCCGGATTCCACCGTGACGTGCTCGCCCAAGACCACCACGCCCTGCCGGTCAAACAGGGGATGTTGATAGTGGCAAAACTCCAGGATTTTCCCCGGAAACGTGCGCGCAACTGTGACTTCCTGGGCTACTACATCCCGCCACTTGTTGACCAAATCTGCCGCCACGATGACAGGCCCCTGGCTATCGCTAATCACGACGGCGTAGGTGATTTCGGGATGCACCGCCACCGCCAGATTCCCCGGCAATGTCCAGGGTGTGGTTGTCCAAATCGCTAGGTACAGTTCATCCCACTCTCCCAAGACGGCTCGGGCAGGGGGCGTCAGTTCTGTCAAGCGCATTAGGGCGTAAATACTGGGAGAAACGTGCCCGTCGGGATATTCCAGCTCGGCTTCGGCAAGGGCGGTGCGGGAACTCGGACTCCAATGCACGGGCTTCAAACCCCGGTAAATATAGCCCTTGAGCGCCATTTGCCCAAACACGTCAATCTGAGCCGCTTCGTATTCGGGGTCGAGGGTTAAATAGGCGTTGTCCCAGTCGCCCCATACCCCACAGCGCTGAAAACTCCGTTTCTGGCGGGCCACTGCATCCAAGGCATAGGCTTTGGCGCGCTGGCGGAGTTCGATGGGAGTGAGGTTTTGCCGGATTTCGGCGGGGATTTCCTGCAAGACTTTCAGTTCGATGGGTAACCCGTGACAGTCCCAGCCCGGCACGTAAGGGGTGCGATACCCGCGCAGGCGGTAGAACTTGTTGATGATGTCCTTGAGAATCTTGTTCAGGGTGGTGCCCATATGGATGTCGCCGTTGGCGTAAGGCGGGCCATCGTGCAGGACAAAGGCAGGAGCGTTTGGGTCAAACGTTTGGGGAATCTGTTCCTGTTGCCAAAACGCCTGAATCTCCGGCTCTCGTACCGCCGCATTGGCCCGCATGGCAAAGTCCGTCTGCGGTAGATTCAGCGTGGCTTTGTAGTCCCCCCCCAATTCCGTCATGAGCGTCTGTCAGCTAACCGTACTTTATTGTAACGATGAATGACCGTTCACCGCCCTGCGACCTAAGACACGACCAGCTTCGATAACTTCGCCATATTCGTAGCTGGTGATACGAAATTCCCAACGCTGGAAACGTATAGTAATCCTCTAGCGTAAGCTATTCCAACCCTCCGATTGACGATCTGGTGTGGTCCCTGCGGGGGCCTTTTTCGTGTTTAGGGCACAAATCGCGCCGTCAATTCCTCCGCAGTCAAGGGGGGACTCAGGAAATTTCCCTGCAACGCATGGCACCCCAGGGCTGCTAGGGTTCTGGCCTGCTGTTCCGTTTCCACGCCGACGGCCACGGTGCCTATCCCGAGACTCCGGGCCAGGATGACCATCGCCTGTACCAGTTGCTCCGCCTGAGGCCGTACAGTTAACTGCTGGACAAACGCCCGGTCAATTTTGAGGGTTCTAACGGGTAAAGCTGGTATCCTGCCTAGATGCCTCTGACCAAAACCATCAAGGCTCAATCCCACTCCCAACGCCTGCATTGCCGGTAGCCAGTCCCAGTCATGTCGCAGTAACTGTTCATGAAGTTCTAGCTGCAACCGCTGGGGGTCAAAGTCGCTGTCGCCCAGTAATTCTTCTAAGCGGTTCAAAAAATCCCTCTGGTTAATCGCAGCATGCGAAAGGTTGACATACAGGACCCACGTCGCTGGCCACTGTTGCATCTGGCTGATGGCAGTGGTTAACACCCACCAGTCCAAATCCCCCAGCAACCCCATTGCCTCAGCATCTGGCAAAAACATCTCTGGCAACAACACACCACGTCCGGGGTGATGCCAACGCACGAGCGCTTCTACCCCGAGAACCCTTCCATCGGCGGCCATCACCGGTTGGTAATACACCTGGAATTGCCCAGCGGTCAAAGCAGCCTTGATCTCAGGGTCAACAGCGCCAGGGGCATGCCGGTCAACTGGAGTAAAAACAACCCACCGCGCTCGTCCTTGACTCTTCGCCTGGTACATCGCCATATCCGCATCCCGTAACATTTCTTCCGGCGTTTGGTAATAAGGCTGGCTGTACACCACCCCCATACTGGCTTGCACAGTAACGGCTTGTCCCGCTAAGCGGAGAGGTTGAGCAATCACCTGCTGTAATTCCTGCAAACGACAATCTAACTGTTCGGTGGACAGGGAAACCAGCAACAGAGCAAATTCATCGCCACCAAACCGCGCCACTGTATCCTCGGGTCGCACGGCTGCCTGTAACCGCTGGGCCATAATTACCAGGAGTTCGTCGCCCTGGAGATGTCCAAAACTGTCATTCACGCCTTTGAACCGGTCGAGGTCCAAAAACACCAGGGCAAAGGTGGGGTGACCCTCCTGACGGTAGCGCACTAGAGCTTGCTGGAGGCGTTCCAAAAACAGTCGACGGTTCGGCAAGCCGGTCAGGGAGTCATGCAGGGCTTTGTGTAACAGTTGGGCCTCCATCCGCTTTTTCTCAGTCACGTCCCGGCCAATGCCCTGGATTTCTCGCAATCGCCCCTGGTCATCAAAAAAACCGCGGATGGTCCATTCGTACCAACGTTCGAGCAGGTCAGCTGTGCGGCATTCGATGGTGAAAAAAGGCATTCCTGGTGACAAGGCCTGCAACCGGTTCTGAAACTGTTGTTGGTCATCGGGATGAAATGGATGCTTGAACGGCTGGTGCAACAATTGGGCCTCGCTGCGCCCGGCATAGCGACAAAAAGCCGGATTGACAAACACTAACTCGCCACTGGCCTTAGCCCGATAAATCAATTCGGTTTGGTCGGCCACCACCATGCGCAGGCGTTGTTCTCGGGTTTGCACAGCCTGGAGCAAATTCATCTGCTCGGTCACATCTAGCGATACTCCAACCACTCGCACCGGCTGCCCATCGTGGTCTCGAATCAACTGGCTGCTCGATTGAATCCAACGCCAGGTGCCATCCGGAGTTAACACGCGGTGCCGATGTTCATACTGGTCAATCTCGCCATGCTGGTATTGCCGGCGGATGGCTAAGGCTTGGGGTAAGTCTTCGGGATGGACACTTTGCAGCGAGGTCAAACTGGGGAGACGCACGGTCTGGGGTTCGTTCGGCGGATACAGGCCAGGGTCGCGGGTGTAACGGCTAATTTCCATGACATCATTAACCAGGTCCCACTCCCACACCAGCAACCCCGCCGCTTGCGCCGCCAATTTTAACCGGGTTTCGCTCTGCTGGAGGGATTGCCGCGCCACCACCTGTTCTGTCAAATCGACCAGTTGCGACAAAAACAGCAGTGGTCTCCCGCCCTGGTCACGGGCAATCACGACCTTGCTCAGGAGGATATAGCGGATTTCCTGGGGACGCAATTGCAAGCGCAGTTCGAGCGTGATTTGGGATAGCTCGCCCCGCAGGAGCCGGTCATTCACAGCGGCATAGCGTGCTTCGTCATCCGGATGGATGAAATTGCGACAGTCTTCTGATAAAAGGGTGGTGGCGTCCCGCTCCAGTAGTTGGCACATCGCCGCATTCACCCGCAAAAATCGTCCCTCGGTATCGGTCACCGACATCGCGGCTGGTGAGCGCTCAAAGGTTAGTTGAAATTGCTCGAGACTCTGGTGCAACGCTTGCGTGATGCGCCGTTTTTCCGTGACGTCCTGCACGGTGAGGTACAACAGCCGTTGCCCCCGGACAGATAGGGCTTGACCGCAGCAGGCCAAGTAGAGCAACGCCCCGTCCCGGTGCCAGACCCGTAATTCCTCGGGTATAGGGTCTCCATATCCCTGCATCCACCGCTGGTAGGCTTGGCGCAACCGTGGCTGGTCCGCTTCATGCACCAAATCCAGCAAGGCTTGGGGCGACAGACGCATCAACTCCATCCGGCTGTAACCCAGGATTTGGCACAGGGCCGAATTCACCGATTGCACCTGTTGCTCCCGGAGAACCGCCATTCCCAGCGGCATTGCCTCTAGAAACACCTGGGACTCGGGCTTTAGCCGCACAGCGCTTTGGAGTAACCGCCGCCCTTGCCACGTCAGGACCCGCGCGGTGATTTCCACCGCTATCATCTGGCCATCCTGGCGCTGCATCCGGGCGGAAACAGCTTGATGCCCCGTCCCGCCTGCCTGTACCCATTGAAAAAAGTCGCGGCGTGCCATTGCCTGCTCTATGGGTGGGTGACATTCCCACTGGCAACGTCCAACCAGCGCATTTTGGGGATACCCCAGCAACTCCTCAGCTTGCGGGCTAACCTCGAGAATTTGTCCTGTCTGGGCGTCGCTGATGAGGATGACATCACTGGCAGAGGCAAACAAATGACGGTACTTCGCTTCCGTTTCCCGCACCGACTGGATGAGTTGCCACTGCCGTAGGGCTTGCGCCACCGCTGTACCGACCGATGTCAACAAATTAGCCTCTGCTTCTTGCCACTGGCGTACTTCGACACAATCATCAAACCCGATAAACCCATACAGCTGCTCAGCCGCCAGTAGAGGCACCACCAGAATACTCAAAATCTCCTGCATGGCCAGAAAATCCCGCTCCGGTGGGGGAAAATCCGCAACAGCCCCGTAAATCGCTTGCCCCCGTTGCAACGTTGCTAACCAGTGGTCAAACCCGTTGGCCCGGTAATCGAAATTCTGCAACTGGGCATTGTGCCGTTCTGGTTTGATCCCCGGCGCACACCATTCGGCTTTTTGGGAAGCCAGCAACTGCCCCTGCTCGCCCACATGATGCTCAAAGATGTACACCCGCGACACCCCGACCGTCTCGCCCAGCGCTTGCACAATCTGGTCATACAGAGAGCGCGGGTCTTCTGCCGCCAGCAACCAATTCTGGATTTGGACAATCATCCGCAGGGCAGTTTCTAACTGCTGGTGTGGCATCAGTACCGACGCGCGCCCATCCTAATTAGCTCCAACTGGATGCACCATACCACAAACGCAACACCGCGCGGTGTGACTGCCGTCAACCAATAGGCTGCCTAATCACTCAATCCCGGCAAATTCACGAGATGACCAGCCGCTTTGAGGGTCAATTCTTGGCGGGCCAATTCGAGGTCATGCTCTACCATCAAGCGCACCAGGTCATTAAACGTGTAGCGGGGTTGCCAGTTGAGTTTCTGGCGGGCCTTGGTGGCATCGCCTAACAGGTAGTCCACCTCGGTCGGACGAAAATAGCGGGGGTCAATTTTCACATAATCCCGCCAGTCCAACCCCACCAGGCCAAACGCCGTTTCCAAAAATTCCTGCACCGAATGGGCTTCTCCCGTGGCAATCACATAATCATCGGGTTCATCCTGCTGCAACATCAACCACATGGCTTCGACATAATCCCCGGCATACCCCCAGTCCCGCTTGGCCGCCAGGTTGCCCAAATACAATTCCTTTTGCAACCCCACCTTGATCCGCCCCAGCGCCCGCGTAATTTTGCGCGTCACAAATGTCTCTCCCCGGCGCGGACTCTCGTGGTTAAACAAAATGCCATTGCAAATGAACATCCCGTAGGCTTCCCGGTAATTCACACAGAACCAATAGGCCGCCACTTTGGCCACAGCATAGGGACTGCGGGGATAAAATGGTGTTTTTTCGTTTTGCGGCGGCGGCGAAGCCCCAAACATCTCTGAGGAACCCGCCTGGTAAAACTTCACCCGCTGCCCCGAGGTCTGCTCGTAATCCCGCACCGCCTCCAATAACCGCAATGTCCCGGTGGCCACCGCATCGGCCGTATATTCCGGCTGGGCAAATGACACCTTCACGTGGGACTGCGCCCCCAAGTTATAGACCTCATCCGGCTGCACCTGTTCAATCACCCGCCGCAAACCTGTGCCGTCGGTGAGGTCGCCGTAGTGCAAAAACAAACGCGCCTGCGGGTCGTGGGGGTCCCGGTATAGATGGTCAATGCGACTGGTATTAAACAACGACGCCCGCCGCACAATCCCATGCACCGCGTAACCCTTTTGCAGTAAAAAATCCGCCAAATAAGACCCGTCTTGCCCGGTGATGCCCGTGATCAGCGCCTTTTTCATACTGGCTAATACTGCGGCACCGAGGGGTCAATTTCCCGGCTCCAGGCCAGAATCCCGCCTTTGACGTTCATCCCCAGTCGGCCTGTCTTTTCCTTGATCAAATTCAAGGCCTTGAGCGAACGCGCCCCGGATTTGCAATGCACCACCAACTGCTTATCGCCCCACAGCGCCTGCAACTTCGCCAAACCCGGTCCTTGCTCCAACTCCGACAGGGGAATCAGCACCGACCCGGCAATGCGCGCCACTTCGTATTCCCCGGGATTGCGCACATCCACCAGCAACGTCCGGTCGGGCTGGGTCAGCAATAATTTCTGCAACTCCTGCACCGTAATTTCGGGAATGTCCGCCTGCATCTGTTGGGCCTGTTGTCGCGCCTGCGTCACACCGCAAAACTGTTCATAGTCTATCAATTCTTTAATCACTGGCCGGTCGGGATGGGGCCGCAACTTCAACTCCCGAAACTTCATCTTCAAAGCATCGTAAATCAGCAAGCGGCCACTCAAGGTTTCCCCAATCCCCAAAATAATCTTGAGCACTTCCGTCGCCTGCAACGCCCCAATCACTCCCGGCAACACCCCTAGGACCCCCCCTTCAGCACAGGACGGCACATCTCCTGGCGGCGGCGGCTCGGGAAACAAATCCCGGTAGGTCGGCCCCCCCTGATAGTTGAACACCGACACCTGCCCTTCAAACCAAAGAATCGAACCGTACACAAAGGGTTTATTCAGTAACGTGCAGGCATCGTTAATCAGGTAGCGGGTGGGGAAATTATCCGTGCCATCCACCACCACGTCATAGGGCCGAATAATGTCGAGGGCATTGGCTGCCGTCAACTGGGTTTCGTAGAGTTCCACCTGGCAATGGGGATTGAGCTGGGCAATGCGGTCTTTCGCCGACTGGGCTTTGGATTGGCCCACCCGGTCCACGCTGTGAATAATCTGCCGCTGTAAGTTGGAAATATCCACCGTGTCAAAATCCACAATGCCAATGTGCCCAATCCCAGCGGCAGCCAGGTACAACAGCACCGGCGACCCCAGTCCCCCTGTCCCCACACACAACACCTTGGCTGCCTTGAGTTTTTTCTGGCCAGTCACCCCCACCCCCGGCAGCAACAGGTGACGAGAATAGCGCTCGTACTCCGCCTGTGTTAGTTCCACTGCATCAAGAGCCGTCATCGTCCGGGTCAAAGCGTCAATTAAATTAGCATAAATCAACGGGTCAAATAGGCCAAGCCCACCAGCACTCCCAGCAACCCCAAACTCGTCAACGTAAAGTGCCACAGGGATTTACGCCCCTTGCGCACCATGTTCCGCATGGCTAACCGCACGTAGCTAGGGGGACGGGATGCTGCCATGTTTTGCCACCATCGTGCCTTCCTCCTAGTCTAACCCAAGCCGGTATCATTAAGAATTACAAAGCACCTGTCATTCCGTCTCAGGTTCGTTACAATTTGAGGTAATTTGGCGGGGTAGCGACCCATGGAGACCCTGGAGTTTGTGATTCGCCCGGACGGTCGGGTGGAAGTGCGGGTGCAAGGCGTTCCTGGCGCAGCCTGTGTGGAGATTTCCCAGGCGATTGAGCAGCAGTTGGGCGTGGTCACCCAGCGAGAATGGACCGCCGAGTACTTCCAGGCAGTCGTCACCCAGCCCCAGCAACAGGATGTCCACGTGCGTTAAAGGTGGTTCCCATGTCTCACTTCAGCACCATCCAAACGAGCCTGCGGCAGAAAGACGCTCTCGAAGCGGCCCTGACCCGGTTGAACTATGCCTACCAGACCGGGCCGTTGCCAGTGCGGGGTTATCGGGGGCAAACCCACCTGGCGGATATTGTCATTCCCCAAGCCAACGGCTATGACATTGGTTTTGTGTGGGACGGCCAGCAGTACAACCTGGTGGCGGACTTACAGTATTGGCAACAACCCCTGAGCGTGGAAGGCTTCCTGCGGCAACTGCACCAGCAGTATGCTTACGAAGTCGTGTTAGCGCAGACCCAGCAGCAGGGCTTCCAAGTGACAGAAACGCAAAAACTCAGCGATGGTTCCGTGCGGTTGGTGGTGCAGCGCTGGGCAGCCTGATGGAACGGACAGGGTTTGAGCCGGAGCTAGGGGGTCAGTGGCGGCAAAAAGCGGTTTACGTGGATGAAACAGTCTGTATTGGTTGTAAGCACTGCGCCCACGTTGCCCGCAATACGTTTTACATTGAACCCGACTACGGTCGCTCTCGGGTCATCAACCAAGACGGGGACCCTGAACACCTCATCCAAGAGGCGATTGACACCTGCCCCGTAGACTGCATTCATTGGGTGAGTTATCGGGACCTGCAACGACTGGAAGCGGCCCGTTCTCGCCAGCGCTTGTTGCCGGTAGGCTTCCCCCGCGCTATGCAACGGATAGATTAACTTCCTACGGGTGCCTCGGCATTATCTGTCCTTGGCGTGCCTGGTGGTGCTGAGCAATGAGCTTGGGTGGGACAGGCGCCAACCCCCTGCCCCTCGTCGTTCATCCTTTAGCAAGGACAGCCTGCGTGACCACAACCCGGCCCGTTGGGATGCCCCTGGGCACAGGCGTCACTGCAATACACCTTGTCCCCGACCCGAATCGCCGTCGCCGGATCAACCTGACACACACACCGTTCGCAATCGCACTTGACCATCAGACAACCTCCTATAGGGAATAATCCAATCATACATGAACATACATTCATGTGTAAAGAGGTCGGATAGTCCAGCCACTTTTGTTGGTCTGAGACAAGCCGGGGCTGTGCCCTGCGACCCCAGACGTAACCAGCGTAAGTGACTTTGTTATCGAAAGCTGTAGTTGGTCTTAAGGAGTGCCGGGCGAGCCGGTCGGGCTAGGCAGAATGGAAGAGGAGGACGAAACGCGGGAGGGAAGAGTATGAGTGTCGCCAATCCCCTGTTGGAGATTCCCAAGTACGGGCAAAGCATCTGGATGGACAATTTGAGCCGTAATTTGATTGTCTCTGGTGAGTTGCAGCGGTTGATTACTGCGCGGGGCATTTGCGGAATTACCTCCAACCCCACCATTTTCCAGAAGGCGATTGCCGGGAACGCCATTTATGACGCGGACATTGTGGCCGGAGCCAAGGCAGGTTTATCGGTGGAGCAGATTTACGAATCCCTAGTGTTTAAGGACATTCAAGACGCCTGCGACATTTTCCGGCCCATTTATGACGCCAGCCAGGGGGTGGATGGGTATGTGAGTATTGAGGTGCCGCCCCAATTGGCGCGAGATACAGAAGGTACGGTGCGGGAGGCTTTACGCTATTTCCAGACGATTAACCGGCCCAACGTGATGATCAAAATTCCCGGGACGCCGGAGGGGTTGGTGGCGGTGGAGCGGGTGATCGCCGCCGGTGTGAATGTGAATATCACGTTGCTGTTTAGCGTGCAGAGTTATGTAGAAACGGCGTGGGCCTACATTCGCGGGTTAGAAGCGCGGGTGGAACGGGGTGAACCGATTGACCGGATTGCCTCTGTCGCCAGCTTTTTCCTGAGCCGGATCGACACCAAGGTGGACAAGCTGCTGGAGGCCATTGGTACCGATGAAGCCAAGGCGTTGATGGGCAAAACGGCGATTGCCAACGCCAAGGTGGCCTACGAGCGGTTCCAAGAAATTCTCGCGCATCCCCGCTGGCAAGCTCTGGCAGCCCAAGGGGCCAAGGTGCAACGCTTGTTGTGGGCCAGCACCAGCACCAAAAATCCCCAGTACAGCGATGTGATGTACGTGGAGGAGTTGGTGGGGGCCAATACTGTCAATACGCTGCCGCCGGAAACCATCGAGGCCTGCGCCGATCACTGTAAAATCAGCGACCATCTGCGGGATGGATTTGACCAAGCAGAGGCGGTGCTGGCGAAAGTCCAAGCCCTAGGGATTGACCTGGATAAGGTGATGGCCGAACTCCTAGAGGAGGGGATTCAGAAATTCATTGAGCCGTTTGAATCCCTGATGAACTCGCTGCGGGACAAAGTGGCCCAACTGACGCCCGCCTAGTGCCCAGTCACGAAGATTGGATGCGGCTCGCCTTGGAACTAGCCATTCGGGCAGGTGAGGCGGGAGATGTCCCAGTCGGGGCGGTAATCGTGGACGAGCGGGGGGTTTGTATTGCCCAAGGTGAAAACTTGCGGGAACGAACCCACGACCCCACCGCTCATGCGGAAATTGTGGCCCTGCGCCAGGCTGGTCAGGTTTTGGGAACGTGGTATCTCACTAGCTGTACATTGTATGTCACGCTAGAGCCTTGTCCCATGTGTGCCGGCGCTCTGGTGAATGCTCGCATCGGGATGCTGGTGTACGGTGCGCCTGACCCCAAAGCCGGTGCGATTGACAGTGTGCTCCAAATTCCCGCTAGCCGCGCCTCCAACCATCGGTTCCCGGTCATTGGGGGTGTCTTGGAAGCAGAGTGCCGGGAGGTACTGCAAAACTGGTTTCGCCAGCGCCGGGGGCAACGCCCAGAAAATATGCCATAATGAACAATGCGGCTCTCAGGGGCTATAGCTCAGCTGGTAGAGCACCTCAATGGCATTGAGGGGGTCAGCGGTTCGAGTCCGCTTAGCTCCATGTTTTCTCCCATCATTTCTATGGCAGGCTCAAGCGGCTTGGCGATATTGAAGCAGTTTTGGCCTTAGGTCACACGTTGTATGTGGTTGCAGGGACGGCTGCAATGCTCGGACAACCGGTTTAGTTCCATTCAATGCTAGAGAGTGCATTCGATGATGCCTCTGTGGTCTGACTGTCATCAGCATCAGCCATCACGCGTTGCAGGGAAGATTGGTTAAAGGCTTGGAAGGTTAAGGTGGGGTATTGCTGTAGGACGGATGCCAACTCATCAAAAATTGAACTGTTTCCGGCCAGACCGGTGACTACACACCAAACTCGCGCTCGCGTCAAGGCCACAAAGGCTTCATTACGTTTGTGCAGTTCTGACTCGTCTTTCCATAACGGTTGGGTGGCGTAATGAAAACGGCAGGCATATACTTTCCAAGCTTCATTGCCCTTGGCGCGCCCAATACCCGACAGGGTGACACATTCTGGTACACGAAACGTATCGGGGTCGGTATCGACACCAGCAATGATGCTTTTGACACCTCTTTGTCGCAGGCGGAGCTGGAGTTGCTGGAAGTAGTCGTCTTCACGAGAACCGCGTGGGCAGGTCACCAACAAATCCTCTGGCTGCAAACCCCGCTGCAAATCTTGAGCAATCTGTCCGGCAATCCACTCCTGTTCGGCTGTTTCGTTCGCAAACGTTTCTATGCGCAACGGAGACCCCAGCGCCTCGCGGTAAGGAAAGAGGTCGCTGTCAATGGGATGGGGACTATGGGCGGCATCACGGGTTACCGTTACAGTTTTGCCGGCTTTAACACTGGCTTCCGAGAAATCCCCCGCCACAATTGTGTAACCAAGATTTTCCCAGTCGGCTTTGGTGCTGACGCCCTGCAAGCATCCCTCAGGCCGGAGGAGTCCCATGTTTATGGCATGGGCAGCCATCAACAACAAGCGAGGCGTACGGTAACAACGGTTGAGATTGTGGGACTTCAAGATGCCGCCAGGGTAACTGCCCGTCAAATCTACAACGGGTCTGCCGTCCGGGTGCCGTCCAAAAATTTCAGCCGGTCGAGGTACGGTTAAACTGCCAATTCCCTGCGCTTCGTCATAGGCCCAGTACAGTCGCCGTGGTTCGGCTAAGGTTTGGTAAGCGAGGCGATAAAATGCCGCTGGTAAGTCCTGCCCCTCATCAATCAACAGCGCATCAAATAGGGTGGGTATGTTGGCAATGGTTTTTTCTAAGTCCTCGCAGGCGTAGGTGAATGCGGCTGCCGGTGAACACGTGCGTCCCAACTTGGCATGGACATCATCAACGCTGAGTGGTCTGACCCCTGCTCGCAAAGCCAGTGTGTAATAAAAACCGTTACGGCCTCTGCCACCCCAGGCGTGCAACACTTGCAGTTTTTCCCAGTTGGGGTCTTGATTTTGGCGGGTCATGTCGCGGTAGTAGGTGCGAATGAGGTTACAAACTTGGTCATAAAGAGAACGGGTAAAAAACACAAATCCGATGTCCCAGTCGGGATGGGCAGCGTGGATTTTGGCAGCGCGTTTGGCCAGGAGAACAGTTTTGCCAGTGCCCGCTAACCCACGAATTCGCTGGGGACCATCGGGTATTTCAAAAGCCACCTTTTGTTGTTCACTATCTAGAAACCGCAACTGTGACTCGATGTAATGGATGACTCGCACCGGATGATCTACGGAAGTACCAGTCGGCACCGCCCGGGGTTCTCGCTGAGGCAGTGACCCCCCTAAAACGGCCACAATTGCTTGCCACTGCTCCTCTGTCAGGGAACGTTGGGGGTGTTCTTGGGCGCCGACCCATAGTTTCTCTTGCAGCGTGGCACGCCGTAGGTCTTCGTCAAAGAGTACGACCGGCAAGTAGGCCAACCCGCGACTCTGCCATTCCTGACGACTCACAAACGGTAGTACCACCCGGTAATGATAGGTGAGCAAGCCACGGGTTTGTCGATGCTCTTCCAATTTGCCGCGGATTGCATACATGCCATCTTCTGCTTGCAGGGTTGGCGTTTCAACCTCTCGGTACCAGTCCTGCATCTGCCACTCGTGACCAATCACCTGAGCAATGTTGTGGATACGACAGCCTCTGCATTCAAACACCCATAGCCCCAACTCTCGGTGTACCCACACCACATCCGGTTCCTTGCGTAAATGACCAGCGCCTGTGAAGATGGGGTAGCGAAAGTAAGCAACACAGGATTCAGTTTTGTAGGCGTCCTTGAGACGTTCCCAGAATTTTTGCTCAGCCGTGTTGGGCAGCAGAGGAGCGTAGTTCTGAAAGATGGCAGTGGTCATAAGCAGGGGGCGACTGATAGCAATATCGTACTGTGTTTGAGAGATATTGCTTAGGTGTCTAGGCTGGTAGCCCTGGCTATATTCTTTCAAGGAGAATGGCTGCCCGATTGGAAGACCGGACGTTCACAGCGGCCATGACGACAGTGTTGGGCCACCAGGGTTTCCAAGTCGGGTCTGCCGGTTAAAGCCAACCGGTGCTTAGCCCACCACGCATAGACTCGGTCCACCCAAGGCTTAACCAGCGGCCAGCGCGTCCAGCGATAAACCCACCCTAGCCCCAAAACTTCATAAACATACCGGAAGACTTCCATATCTTGCAGGACGGTGCCATCGGGCAAAATGGCATGAATCCGGCTCATCGCCGTGGCAAAGTCAATACCACCGTGGGCTTGGGGGTCGTAATCAGGGGCAGCAATATCCACGAACGCAACGAGACCCCGGCCTCTATCTCGGCGTCGTAAAAACTCTACTTCCCGCAAACACAGGGGACAGTCGCCGTCATAAAGCAACTTGATTTTCCAAGGGGGCGCCATACCTGCGTCAGCGTAACACCACTGTGATCCTAGCGTTTCATCAGAGACTACTGCCGGTTTATGGTAGATAGATATATATGACTGATATATGAGGGCTGTGGGTGACTCATTGGCGGGCGGTAGTGGCGATTGGGTTGGGCGCGGTAATGGGAGCTTTGAGTCGTTGCGGGGTGGACTGGCTAGCGGACCAGTTGGGGTGGAGTCTGGCGGTCGGGACGTTTCTGGTGAATGTGACGGGTTGCGGGGCAATTGGTTGGGCGGCGAAACTGTGCGAACAACCCCACTGGGCGGTGTATCCCGAACGGCGACTGTTGCTGATAACGGGCTTTCTCGGGTCTTACACAACGTTTGCCAGCTATGAACTAGACAGCGCCCGGTTGTGGGCCGCTCACCTCTGGGGAGCTGACTTTTTCTACTGGGCCGGCAGTAGCTTGGTGGGTTGGGCGTTTTTGGAACTGGGACTATGGCTGGGCACTCGTTTCACCCGTTAACCAGTCCGGTGTGGCTACCCCTGTGGATTGCGCTCGGTGCCATCCCCGGTGCCCTTAGTCGCCACTACCTGCTGACCTGGTGCAGCCGACGCTGGGGGGACACGTTTCCCTGGGGAACAGTCGTTGTCAATCTGTCCGGTTCGGTATTGCTGGGCTCCTGCGCTGCTGCCTTGGGGTCGGGGCCGCCCTGGGTCGCTGCGCTAGTGGCAATGGGGTTTATTTCGTCCTACACCACGTTCTCCACCTATGTGCTGGAGATGTCCCTGCTTTACCACAGGAAGCACTACGGTCGCCTGTTGGTCTATGGGCTGGGCAGTTCTCTCGCAGGCTTTTTAGGGGTGGAACTGGGGCTGGCCTTGGGCGGCGGTCTAGTCTCCCACCGTTAGGCAGGTCGGCAGCGTGACCCTTTCCACGATAGGGATGGTTCCTAACCAGCGCTGGGCTAAGTGCTGAAAATGAACGGGATCGCCGCTGACGCCAAACCGCACGCCGCCAGTCGGTCCATGATGGCGCAGCCCCAAAGCGTCCAATTCCCGAGCTGCAGCCTGCACCAGGGCAACTGCCGGGTCAATGCGCTGCACGTGCGGCGGGAGTAATTCGGCCATCAGGTCGTCAAGCAGGGGGTAGTGGGTGCAGCCATAGACCACCGTATCCACCTGCACGCTCAATAAGGGGGCTAGGTATCGCTGGAGCACCTGGCGCATTTCTGGCGTATGACTGTAGCCCTGCTCAATCAAGGGCACTAGCGCTGGACAAGGCACTTGCCACACGCCCGCCTGGGGACAGGCTTCCCGAATCGCTCGTGGGTAGGCGCCGCTGGCTACCGTTGCTGGCGTTGCCAATACCCCAATCCGCCGTCCCCTGGCTACTGCCGCCCGCGCCCCCGGTAGGATCAAACCCAAAATCGGCCAGGGAAACTCCCGCTGCAATTGCTCCAGCACCAAGGCAGAACTGGTATTGCAAGCCACCAGCACCATCTTCACCCCCTGCCGCCCCAGCCAGGTGAGAATCTCTCGCCAAAACGTGACAAATTCCCCCGGTGACGGGGTGCCTTTGGGCACCCGCGCCGTATCCCCGAAATACACTACCGGCTCCTGGGGTAACTGCTGTTGCAATGCACGCAGGACGGTCAACCCCCCCAGCCCACTGTCGTAGATGCCGATTGCTGTCATCGCTGCACTCGGAGATAGCGCAAGATGCCCTGAGCAATCCCCTGGGCCATCGCTCGCCGTCCTTCCGGTGAAGCTAAGAACCGGGCATCAATCGCCCCCGTCACAAATCCCACCTCCAGCAATACGGAGGGCATCGTTGGCGGGGTATTGCGAATCACGTAAAATCGCGCCTGGCGGACGCCCCGGTCAGCTAGCCCGCTCGCTCGGATCATGGCCCGGTGCAATTCCACCGCCAGTTCATAGCTGCCGGGATGGAAGTAATAGGTTTCAATGCCATTCACGTCCGGGCGACTCAGGTTGATGGCATTGGCGTGAATGCTGACAAATAGAGTGGCGTTGACTTGCCGAGCCAAGGCGACCCGCGGCTCTAAGCCCAAATCCACATCGGCCGTCCGGGTCATGACCACCTGAATCCCTTGTTGCTCCAGCAGGGCGGCCACCTGCCGGGAAATGTCCAATACCAGGTCCTTTTCTCGCAAACCGCCAATGCCAATCGCTCCCGGGTCAGGTCCCCCATGTCCCGGATCAATCACCACCACCTGCCGTCCCGGCGCCGGTCGGGGGAGGTTCACCATCGGATTGGCTCGACGGGGCGCTGTCGCAGTGACGGAACTGGAACGCCGACTACTTAACCAGCGGGCCAGAGCAGACATGGGCGGTTGGCTCGCGGCTGCGCCTGCCGGTAATAACTGCACGGCCAAGAGCTGGGGTGCCAGTTCCTGAACGCCAATCAATCGCATCTGCTGGGAAGGCCGCCAGATCAACGTCACCTGATGACCTGGCCCACTTTCGACGAGCACTTGCAAACCGGGGATACTTTTGAGGGCTTGTTCAGCGCGCGGCGACAACCGTACCGATTCCAATACCATCCGCAATGAGGCAAAGTGCAATCCCGGCTCTCGCTCCCAACTTTGGCTATAGCTAAACGGTCGGTTGGCCCGCAGCAATACCTGGTTATTTGTCCGGTCCCACTCCACACTGTCAATAACCGGCAACAGGGACGGCAATAGGGGCCGCAGGCGATGGACAGGAGAAGTCGTAGGGGTCGCTGCTTCTGGGCCATAACGATTTGGCTTCGGCCATAACCACAACCCCTGCCCCTGGGCTGTCACTTGCCAGTCAGGGCTCTGCTCGTCCACCTGGAGCGTCAACCGGGTTAAGGGCGGTTGGTTCTGCAACTGTTGCGCCTGCAATCGCAGCACTCCCAAAGACGCTAAGTTGAGGGTTTCGGTCTGGAAACGGGCCGCCAAAGCCGCTGGAATGTCCACCCAAATTTCTCGCCGGTCTGGAGAACGCCGCACCTGAGCCGTGGGAACCGGTCCTCGCAGGCGCAGCATCAGCCCCCCCTCGGTCACCTGCACACCTTCAATCACTCCTGGTTGCGATTCGTCAATTGAGGGACGGACAACAGCCGCGCGGCCTATGTCATTGGGCAACGCTAACACCCATTGATTCACACCAACCGCCTTAACCTGTACGGATTCGGGCGTGATGGCGTACTCCGGGTACAGTTCAATCACCAATCGGGCCGTCTGGGGGTCAAACTGACCTAATCGCACCTGTCGCACTGGCGATTCTCGCCCCACTACCGGCACAATATCCCGGCTTTCTGGAGGACGCCCCAAAACGGTACCCGGTAAATCCACCACAATGCGCGGCGGTTCGCTCAAAACTTGCACCTGCGGCTGGGTCGGCATGGTGGTGCTAAATTCCAGGCGCTGCGTTACCCGGTCGTATCGCCAGCTCAGCAAACTATTGGCCTGGGCAGGCGCCGCCACTAGACAACAACCAATCGCTCCTGCCAGCCATGCCGATTGCCCTCGCACCATGCCTCACACCCCCAGATCGTTGCCTCAAATTTTAACCAAAAATTGGGTTTTTGCCGCCGGTTGTATCCACTGCTGCTGAACTAAGCCGCAAACGGGGCAGGAGTTGTTGCCCAAGTGCCTCCACTGCAACACCTCGCCACGCCCGTATGGGCAATGACTGCCAAATCCCCGGCGTCAGTTCCCGCTCTGGCGTTTGCTGGAGATGTTCTACAAACATGTCGCCGGCCAGTTGCGTAAAATAAGCGGCACTCAATGCCTGTACCGCACTTCCCAAGCCGTAGGTGAGCAGGTGGTTTTTTAACCACGTACCTGCCGCCTGGGTTACCCACTCGACAGCTCCCATTTGCACCAATACCTGTCCCAGGGCCACCACCATCTCCTTCGCCTGGGCCAAGGTGAGGGGTCGCCGGTACACCTGCGCCAAATCCACGAGCATCTGAGCATTGATGGCGCCAGTAACCCATACATCTAAACTGGGCACGGGGTTCACGCCAGCTGTCACAGCAGCCCACAACCGGTACTGGTGAATGATCCGCCGGGCCTGTTGGTCGCGATAGGCCTGCCGCCGTTGGGCCAGCTTCGCCTGCCAATCCTTGCCCCGCCGTAGCACCGCCTGGCACTGCCATTGAGGTTCCCGCCGCCGCTGCGCCAGCCACTCCACCAGTTCTTCTAGGACGGGTGATGGGATTTCCCATGATTCTTCCCACGTGCCATCCCCCCGCATCTGACGCACTAGAACTGGCGGCGGTTCGAGGGTGATCGCAATCAATGGGCGGTCATAACCAAGTTGTTGCAGTTGGGCTTGCACCTGGTGCCGGAGGTGAGGCGCTTGCCAGGGGGTGGTCAACCAAACCACTTGCACGGGTTGGTCTTGTTGCTGATAGCGGGTGATAGCGGCGACCTGGCTGGCCGAGAGCTGGTCCTGCACCCCATAGAGGACCCAGGCCGGGTGGTTTTCCGTAATGGGAATGGCGGCATCTTGCCAGGGAGGGGTGGTAAATGCGCCAGCCCACGCTAACGACAGCGGGGCATCCAGGGCCTCATAGAACGCTTGCCAGTCCTGTTGCAGGTCCGGTTGGGCCGCGCCGAGTTCCTGTTCTAGGTCGGCAAGTTCCTGGCGAAGTTGGGCCAAATAGGTTTCTACCTGATGGCGGGTCGGTAGCGGAGCCGTGGGCGCCACTGCAGCGGGAGCAGGGGTTGGTTTGGGTCGCCACCAGAGGAATGCCAAACCTAAACCGCCCAAGGTTAACCCCCATTCCCAGCGATGGCCGACACACCACAGAGTGGCACCGGCTGCACCCAGGGCTACCAGTGGATAACGTCGCAGCAGTCCCCACCACCAGGACATGGCCTGTTCACCGGCAATTGCTCCCTTTAATCTATCAGGTTAGTTCAGGGAATCCAAATACCCCCGCATCCGGTTACGTCGCTTGGGTTGCCGGAGTTTTTGCATGGCCTTGGATTCGATCTGCCGCACCCGCTCGCGAGACAAGTTCAACGCCCGCCCAATTTCCGCCAGGGAATACACGTGCCCATCCTGTAACCCGTAGCGCATGCTGATTACATCCCGTTCCCGCAAGGTCAGGTCGCGCATCAGTTCCTGCAAATCCTGGTGCAATGACTCGTTGATGAGCTGCTCTTCCGGCGACAAGTCGGTGGCTTCCAGCAGTTCCCCCAGTTCCGTGTCCTGGTCCCGGCCCACCCGCGTTTCCAGCGAGACTGCCCGGGGAATACAGGCCAGCAACTCCCGCACCTGCTCCGGCGTCATGTCCATCGCCTGGGCAATATCTTTCAAGCTAGGGGTATGACCCTGCGCTTGGGCGACCTGGCGTTGCACCTTTTTCAATTTGTTGAGTTTTTCGATCACATGCACTGGCAAGCGAATCGTGCGCGATTGGGTGGCAATGGCGCGGGTGATCCCCTGGCGAATCCACCAGTAGGCGTAGGTGCTGAAGCGGTACCCCTTGGTGGGGTCAAATTTCTCTACTGCCCGTTCTAGCCCCAGCGTCCCCTCCTGCACCAGGTCCAACAGTTCCAACCCCCGGTTTTGGTATTTCTTGGCAACTGAGACCACCAGGCGCAAGTTGGCCTCGATCATGTGTTTTTTGGCCCGGTGTCCTTCTTGTTCAATCTGGGTCAACGCCTCGACCGACAACCCCGCCAGTTCAGCCCATACCGCCCGCGCCTGGCTGAGGATTTGTTTCAGAGTCGCTGCTGGTATGCCCGCTGCTTGCGCCCATTGTTGGGGAGTGGGCCGATGACCACACTGGGCCGTCAACTGCTCCCGTAGCTGCACCAAGTCCAAGTACTGCTGTAACAAGGCTTGTTGTTCCACTGACGCTGCCGTTTTTCCCTGGGCTACCGCCTGGGCAAACTCCAGCAACCGCATGTAGCGCTGGACTCGCTGGGCTTCGGCCACCTCCTCATCACGCCCGAGCAACTCCACCCGCCCGATTTCCTGGAGATACAGCCGCACCAAATCCTGGGTACTCCCAGCCGCGAGGGTTTCTGGCCATTCCACCGGTTCTCGGTTCATAACAGCGTCCTAGCAATGACATCAGGCTACCCCGGTTTTAGCAAAATTGTGGTGCAGCAGGTTACCAGAAAATCGGCTTTGGGCCAGCCAACTGCCATTTTTAACAAAATCCTTAGACTTGCCCGTGACGGTGACGCGCTGGATATTAAGATGGAGACAGAAACCTCGTCGTGGTTGGATGAGCGATGATGAGCGTCATTCTGTACTTTGGTCTGCTGGCCGGGCTGGTGGCCTTCGCCGTAGGCAGTAAATTTCTCTTAAAAAAAGTGAAGCTACTGTAATTCACTGTAACTATAGGGTCATCGCCGTCTCTCAGACCAGTAGGGGCGACGTTCTCTCCTTGGTAAAAAACTTTATGAAAGTTGGGCTGGTTCTGGCGTCCTTGACTGCTAATCTCAAGGGAAAAGTCCTGTCGCCGTCATGAGTCGTTTTCAAGAATTACAAGCTTACTTACGCCAGCACTGGCAGGAGTTGGATGCGGCAGCGAATATCCTCGTGGTGCCCTCCCTCAGTTTAGACCAGCAGGAGATGCGAAAAATTCCTGGCAGTCACCACTACGAGGAGCGGTTGCTGTTTTCTCTGATCCGGCTACGCA
This sequence comes from Gloeomargarita sp. SKYG116, assembly GCA_025056115.1. Lineage (GTDB taxonomy): Bacteria > Cyanobacteriota > Cyanobacteriia > Gloeomargaritales > Gloeomargaritaceae > Gloeomargarita. The sequence goes on along the minus strand of JANWVM010000012.1, from coordinate 19,362 downwards.
ATCCCCGCGCCCGCATGGTCTATGTCACTTCCCAGCCCCTGCACCCCAGCATTATTGATTACTACCTAGAACTGCTACCCGGGATGCCTGCCTCGCACGCCCGCGAACGACTGTTATTGTTGTCCACCTATGATGCGTCCAACCGTCCCCTGACCGAAAAAATCCTAGAGCGCCCCCGCCTATTGGCCCGTTTACGGCAAGCGCTACCGCCCGGTCGTTCCTTTATGGTGTGTTTCAATTCCACTCCCCGCGAGCGGGATTTGTCCGTGGCGTTGGATATTCCCTTGTGGGGTCTCGACCCGGATTTGCTCTACTGGGGCACCAAGGCTGGCAGCCGCGAAATTTTTGCCGAAAGCGGCGTTCCCCACCCTGACGGCACCAAGTTGGTGTTTAGCCCCCGGGATTTGGTGGAACAGGCCGCCGAACTCTGGGCACGCCAACCTCACACCCGGCGCCTCGTCGTCAAACTCAACGAGGGATTTTCCGGCGAGGGCAATGCCTTGCTGACTTTACCCCAGCCCCCCGGCGAGACCCATGCCCAACGGGTACAACAAATCTGGGACCAGTTACCCCGCATGCGGTTCCAGTGCGAGACGGAAACCTGGGAAAACTTTGCGGGGCGGATTGAGGAACTGGGCGCGATTGCCGAAGTGTTTATCGAGGGGGAAAACAAGCGGTCGCCCAGCGTCCAAGGACAAATCACCCCTGCCGGCACCGTGGAAATCCTCTCCACCCACGACCAGATACTCGGTGGCCCCGATGGTCAAATTTACTTGGGCTGTCGTTTTCCCGCCGACCCGGCCTACCAAGCGCAACTGCAAACCTGGGGCTTGAAAATTGGGCAAACGCTCGCCGCCAAGGGCGCCCTCGAACGGTACGGCGTGGATTTTGTGGCCTGTGAGCGACCGGACGGCACCTGGGATGTGCAAGCGATTGAGATCAACCTGCGCAAGGGCGGCACAACGCATCCATTTATGACCTTGAAATTTCTCACCAATGGCACGTTTGACCCCGCCAGCGGTTTATTTCTCACCCCGCGCCAGCATCCCAAGTACTACATTGCCACCGACAACCTGCAACGCCCGCACTACCGCGGCTTACTTCCCAGCGACCTGCTCGACATCATCGTGTACAACAGCCTGCACTTCGATTCCACCACCGAAACCGGCGCTGTGTTTCACCTGATGGGCTGTCTATCCGAGTTTGGCAAGCTGGGATTGACCTGCATTGGCGATTCCCCTAGCGCCGCCCAGCACCTGTTCGACCAGGTAGTGCGGATTTTGGACGAGGAAACTAATTCCACCCCACCGTCAGGCTGTCATGGGCTAAGAAGTGGTCGAGATGAGCTGCCCGTTCTTCGGTCTTGAGCAGGATTTGTTCGTAGAGATAACGGGTCGCCCGGTCACCTAAACTTTCTGCTTGCGCCGCCTGCTGCCGCAAAACCGTAATAATCGCCTGTTCGGCCTGTAAATCGTGCGTGACCATCTGCCGGCAGGTGAACAGACCGTCTGGCTCCGGCGTAAACACACACAACTCGGCCAAACGGCTGAAGCTGGCGACCGGAATACCCCCCAGATTATTCAACCGCTCGCCCAAGTCATGGGTATGCCCTGCCACCTCCTCATAACTGTTTTGAAAATACTGGTGGAGCATGTAAAATTCTGAACCCTCCACCACAAAATGATGCTTTTGATACTGCAAATACAGGGCTTGGAAACTCGCCAGCAGCCGGTTCATCCCCTCGCAAATGGGCGTCGTCACCTGCAAATCCAACCCCATCGCATTCGGCACAATTTCCCCAAACGCCCGCACTAACGTCGCCGTCATGACTCAACCTCCCTCAGGATTAACCACTAAAGAAACAAATTTGTTGCCTTATTTCAGGGTAACAAATGATGGGGGGATTGTCAATAATTTCCGGTAGATGAAAGTAAGTGTAAGTTGGGGAAAATCAATGCTAGATGAACATAAAATGCAGCTACTTGTGGAATGAGTGGTTATTTATCGAGAAAAAAAGATTGATCTGGTATTGATGTCTTATGAATAGATAGCAACAAATCGCCAGGGAAAAATATCAATTTGCAATTTATTATCATCAAACTACAGCCGCGATAATGGCCAAGCCACTTGGGTTTGTTGATGGGAAAACCGCGGACGGGGCTACGCCTTGCATCCCAAGATAACCGAGCATAGCCGCTGGCACGCCGACCCCAGGGATGATGATGGCTATGAGCTCAGTCCCTGGTGCTTTCACCACTTATTCTCAACACGGCTAAGTGGCTTTCACCTGTTCAGAGGGCATAGGAAACGGTGACTACTGAGCTATCACCACGCTGATTGCCAGGCCCAGAGCTGTTTAGAGCAGCAAAAATTCAAAGACGGCCTGGGCAGTGATGCGCCAATCCGCCAGCACGTCTAGCACGGGCAGGGCTTCATCCCCCCGTTTCAGTTCGGGAATGTCGTCGCCGGTGTAGGTCAGCACCGCCTGGCGTTCAGGCAGCACCAGCCACCCCACCTGGGCGCCGCTGGTCATAGCGACACCAATTTTGTTCATCACCTGCAGGGGAGACTGTGCCGGCGATAGGATTTCGATGAGCCAGTCGGGAACACCGGTCACGGTATCGGCAATGGCGCCATCGGGCTGAAAGGGGATGTTGGACCAGCGCAACACTACAATGTCAGGGACGATGGATACGTCTCCAAAATTGCAGCGCAGTTCGGGGAAGGCATAGGCCAGTTTAGCTGGTCTAGCTCGTTGGTTAATTTGGGCGCAAATTTCCGACTGGAGAACGCTGTGCTGAAATTGGGGCATCGGTTTCACCATCACTTGCCCATAGAGGTATTCACTGGCCGGTTTGGTCTCGGGAAGCGCCAGGAATTCCTGCAGGGACAACCGTTGCGCCGATGCCCGTTCAGCAACCATCACTGGGCTGAATATTGCTTGCCCCTAATTTAGCACCAGCACTTTTTGCGCGGTGAGGCGTTGCAGAGTGTAGAAAACGAGCAAGTCTAACGTGACCTTGCGCTCGTCAATCATGAAGGATTCAATGGTGCTAGGGGGTGCGCCGTAACTGCTGTAGGTAAAGGTCTTTAACCCCTGCAACGTTCCTTGGGTAAACGTGATGGTGAACTCGTGTTGCCCGTCAGCCCATCGCCCCCGCACTTGGTTTTGCTCAGGCACCCATTGCAATGCCACGTCGGTGATCCCCCTGGCGGCCATTGCTGCCCGAAGCGCCGGTAAAAAGTGCTCCTGTACAAACGCGGGCAAGGGTTTCGCTTCAATGGGAGGGGCTTTAGGGGCGGCCTTTTCCTTGGCGGCGGGCTGGCCTTCCGTCGGTGGCGGCTCGGCGTTGGTCATGACTTAGCCCCCTGCAATTGCCGGTACAATGCTCACTTCATCTCCGTCCCGCAAGGGAGTCTCCCGTCCCTGGAGAAACCGGATGTCTTCGCTATTGACAAAAATATTCACGAACCGGCGAATCTGGCCCGACTCATCGCACAGGCGGTTTTTGATCCCCGGCCACTGCCGCTCCAGCGACTCTACCAGTTCCGCCACCGAGGTCGCTTCACACTCAACCACTTCTCGGTCTTGGGTGAGTTTCTGCAAGGGCGTGGGAATCAACACCCGTACTGCCATAGGCGCTGCTCCTATTCAATCCCCATGTCGTACTATCGTATCGCCCACGCTAGACCTTGGCAACCACTTTTTCCGGTAGGGTTGGGCTGGGCATCCGCAAACTATCGGCCACGCTTTTGAGGGAAGCTGCCACCGGCACCGCAATGAATACCCCCAGCAGTCCCGCCAGTTTCGCCCCTAGCAACAACGACAAGATAATCCACACCGGATTGAGGCCCACCACATCCCCCAGAATCCGCGGCGCGATCAAATGCTCGTTCAACTGGGCCAACAGCAGGGCCGTCGCCAAGACTTTCAGTCCCAACCAGGCATTCTGCAGCGACAGCAAGAAACTAATCACGACGATAGAAACCGCACCGCCAAAGGGCACCAGGCTGGCTAGACCAATAATCAACCCGAACAGCAACGCCAGCGGCACCTGCAGCACCACAAACGCCAGGGTCATCAAACTGCCCAGCACCACGCCAATGGTGGCTTGGCCTAGGAAATAGTTGTAGAAATTGCGGTGTAAAGACTCCCGCACCAGGGACCCCAGCCGCTCCGGCAGCCAGGAAAACAACCCCGTCCACAACCGCTCCCCGTATAAGACCAGATACAAAGTCAGCACCAACGTCAGGATCACATCCACCGCCCAACTGACCGTATCCACTGCCAAACCCAGCACTCGGGCCGTCACCGTTTTGAGCTGCCGGGAAATGCTGGTGGTCAACTGGTCGGCCAGACCGCTCAAGTCTAGATTCAACTGGTGCGCCTGCGCCCACTGTTCTAAGCTCTCGAGCTGGGCAGTTCCCGAGGCCAACCAATTCGGCAAGCGCACGACCAGTTCATTCACCTGCTTGATCACCACCGGCACCAGGGTAATCCCCGCCACCGTCAGACCACTGACCGCCGCCAGCAAGACGACCAGTACCGCCCAGGAGCGTCGCATCCCCCACGACTGCAACAACTCAATGGGGTAGTCCAGCAAAAAGGACAACACCGTGGCAATCACCAGGATATTCACCAGAGGTTGCAGGTAATTGACCGCCGTCAACAGTAGCCAGCCGTTGAGCACCACCAGCGGCAAGGCCAGTCCCCAGGTCAACCAGGGCGGTAATGAGCCAGCTATGCGCATTGGGGCCACTCCTGTGCCTGCAAACGCTCCAGCGTGCGGTCAATCAGGGCCAAGCCTTCGTCCAAGGTCTCAAAGCGACTCGCCGCTTCCCGAAATTGAGCGGCGCCGGGAAACTCCCGCGCATACCAGGCCAAGTGCTTGCGCGCCTGCCGTAACCCGGTTTCCCCCTTGTACTCCCACAGAGCCAACAAATGCTCACGGGCGCAGGCCAGGCGTTGCACGGGGGTGGGAGGGGGCAAGACTTCACCGGTGCGGAAAAAGTGGTCAATTTCCCCCACCAAAAACGGATACCCGAGCGTCCCCCGCGAACACATGACGCCGTCCGCGCCAGTCATTTCTAGGCACGCCACCGCCGCTGCAATCGAAAAAATATCGCCATTGGCAATCACGGGAATCTGAACCACTTGCTTGACGCGGCCAATCCACTCCCAGCGGGCGGGACCGTTGTACCCCTGGGCGCGTGTCCGGGCATGGACAGTGATCAATTGCGCTCCCGCCTGCTCCATCCGCTGGGCAAATTCCACGATGTTAATTTCCTGGTCGTTCCAACCAATGCGGGTTTTGACCGTCACTGGCACGGGGGCGACCGCCTGCACCACCGAGCGCACAATCGCTTCCGCCAGTTCTGGTTGCCGCAACAGAGAGGAACCGCCGCCGTTTTTGGTGATTTTATTCACCGGGCAGCCCATGTTAATATCCACAACGTCCGCGCCTTCCGCAACGGCCCGCTCAGCAGCAGCAGCTAAAAAATCAGGGCGACAGTCGAAGAGCTGAATCCCCACCGGGTGCTCGCCGGGGTCGAGTTCCATGATCCGGGGCAATTGCCGCATGTAGTGCAACCCCGTAGCGCTGACCATTTCGGTGTACATCAGCGAGTAGGGGGCAAAACGCCGCACCAACCGGCGAAACACCAAATCCGTCACTCCCGCCAAGGGGGATTGGAACACCCGGCTATGAACCTGCAACGGCCCAATTTGCAGGGGCGTGCGCATTCGCTCTTGCAGCGCCGGACTCAGAGCTGGCATGGTAGGTGTAAATATTGTGCAGGCGGTGGCGATTTCCATTATAAAAAGCTAGCGAAAACACAATCGTAGCAGGCACAAATCATCCGGCCAATGCTCGCCCATGCGTGGGATATGGGTCAACAATGTCATGGGCGAGTCACCAGTTGCCAGCAGTTGCACCAGCCCCTCGCGCCCCCACAGTTGACCGGCGGGTGGCAGCGGAATTTCATAGGCGCCATCGCTAAATACATACAACCGCGTATCAGGAGCCAAAACACGCCGATACTCCTGGTATGTGACTTCGGGAAACATCCCCACCGGTAACCCTTGACCTGCCAGCGTCTCCACTTGTCCCCCCTGCCACAGTACGGCCGCTGGATGACCCGCGCTGGCGTAAGTTAATTGCCGGGTTTGCCGGTCATACACCCCATACCACGCCGTGAAGTACTTGTCCTTGTGCTGTTCCATGGGAAAGAGGCGATTCAGGCGACTCAAAACGGCGGCTGGTTGGTCCAATTCCTCGATGGATCCAGAACGCAGCAAGTTCAGCACGGATACCGACAACAGCGCTGCCCCAACCCCGTGCCCAGCGACATCGAGCACATAAAACACCAGCCGCCGCTCATCCAAATCAAAGTAGTCCAGGCAATCCCCGCCTAGTTCGGTAGAGGGCAAGTACACCCACTCGGCGCTCAGGTCTTCTGCCTGGCGGGGAGCTGGAAGTAGAGACTGCACATAGGCGGCCGCTTCGGCCAGTTCGTCCTCGAGTCGTTTCTTTTGGCTCTGCAAGTCCTGGTTCAACTGCTGTAACCGCAGTCCCGCCCGCACCCGCGCCTGCAACTCACTGGCGTCAATGGGCTTGACTAGAAAGTCGTCAGCGCCGCTGTCGAGGCCTTGTACCCGGTCGGCCACCTGGTCGCGGGAGGTGAGCAGGATAAAAAACGTGGTAGCCAGTGCCGGTGTCTGCCGCAGCCGTTGACATACCTCAATGCCACTGAGACCGGGCATCATCCAGTCGCAGATCACCAGGGCCGGTTGCCAGGTTTGCGCCAATTCCCATCCCTGTAGCCCGTCGGCAGCAACGACGACCTCATGGCCCTGCTGCTTCAGGTTGCGTTGCAGCACCAGCCGCATGGTGGGGTCGTCATCAATCACTAAAACTTTTGCCATAGAATCAAAGATAATGGCAGAGTAGGTGCATCTTGACATTTGCCCTTCCCGACCCTTGGTATTATCCTGTGGCGACTGCGCTTCATAGTGGTCGAATCGTTGTGAGTTCAGAAATCAACGCCCTGACCCAAGTTTTAGACTGGTTTGCCCAATTTAATCAACCGCCCTTGACCTACGAGCTGTGGTGGTTTTGCCAGTTGCTCCTGGATGAAGGTTTCACAAATGCTGTGCGTCATGCCCACCGGGACTTGCCTACTAGTACCCCTATCACTGTTGAGGTGCAGGTGTTCCCGGAAACTATTGAAATCCGCATCTGGGACCAGGGACCTTTCTTCGATTTGCAGGGAAAATTGGCAGAGCTGGCTCAGACTCCCCCCGACCCAGAACCGGAGGGAGGCATGGGTTTACTGTTCCTCAGCCGGTTTGCTGACGTGGTGGAGTACCAGCGGCACCAGGGACAAAATTGCCTCTTTTTGTGCAAGCATTTCCAGCCTCATCAGCGGGATTGACCCGTGGCGTCGGCAGGGGCGAGGTCAGACACGTTGAAGGTGACCAGCTTATCCCAATTGCCCCCCTCGAATAACACCGCCACTTTGCCATCGCTAATCCGCTGCACCTGGCCCTGAAAGCCATAGTACACATCGCCGGGGTTGACTACCCGCACCGGCATGCCAGGTAAAAGGGTTTCTGGTTGGGTCGTGCTCATAAGTGCTGCTCTGGTGATTTCTTTTCTTACGCTAGGGCAATTCCACCGGTTTGGCAAACCCATGCCGTATCATAGAAGGAGTGCAATTCCCACCCAAGACCATGCGCTGGTTGGAAACCTTGATTGCCGATTTCCAAATTATCTTCGAGCGAGACCCGGCAGCGCGTAACCCCTTGGAAGTGATTTTGTGTTATCCAGGGTGGCACGCGGTGTTGATGTACCGGTTAGCCCACGCCCTTCACCGGTTGGGGGTGCCCTTGCTGCCCCGCTTGATCTCCCACATTGCCCGGTTTTTGACAGGTATTGAAATTCATCCAGGGGCGCAGATTGGTAAGGGTTTTTTCATTGACCACGGCATGGGGGTGGTGATTGGGGAAACCACGGTGATTGGCGATTACTGTTTGCTCTATCAGGGGGTAACGCTGGGGGGCACCGGTAAGGAAAAGGGCAAGCGCCACCCCACCTTGGGAGACCATGTGATTGTGGGCGCGGGGGCCAAGGTGCTGGGCAACATTACTATCGGCAACCATGTGCGGGTCGGGGCTGGTTCGGTGGTGTTGCGGTCGGTGCCCTCCCATTGCACGGTGGTGGGCGTACCGGGACGGGTGATCTGCAAGGACGCAACGGTGGAACCCCTCGAGCATGGACGGCTGCCCGATTCAGAAGCGCAGGCGATCCGGGTGCTGGCTGACCGGATTGAGGAACTGGAGCGGCAGGTGCAGGCGTTGCGCCAAGGCCAAACCTTACCCGAACCGCCGACCCTAACTGTTGCAGCTCAGCAGAAAGCCTTGGAAGAGTTCCTGGACGGGGCGGGGATTTAGAGAAAATCAGTCCGCCGGGGGGGAGGACCAAAGAGGGCTTCAATTCGCTTGAGAGCGGCTCGGGCTGAGGGAAACCGTTTTTGCCAGTTGGGTTCGAGCAGGGAAGTCAAGATTTCCCGTAGCTGGTCGCTCACCTGCACTTGTCCTTGCCAGTCGAGCGCGTTGGTTTGGGGGAGCTGGGGAAGTTGCTGGGGTGGCTGACCGGTTAAGGCTTCAATGGCAATCACGCCCACTGCGTAGAGGTCGCTGGTGAGGTTGGGTTGACCCCAGGCTTGCTCTGGCGCCATGTATCCCGGTTTGCCAACGACAACCGTGCGATGCGACTCCCCACTCAAAACCGATGGCAGCACCTTTACGGCGCCAAAATCAATTAACACTAATTTGCGGTCGTGCGCCCGTCGCAGGATGTTGTCGGGGGTGATGTCGCGGTGGATGACCTTGTGCTTTTGCACGAAATCTAGGATGGACAACAACTCCCACATTAACCAGACTACATCCGTTTCCTCCCAGGGGTTTTGCGGGCCAAATTCCTGGCTGAGAGGATGACCCTCGATAAAGTCTTGCACCAGGTAGAAGTTGTCTTCCTGCACGATGTAGGCCAGCAGGCGGGGGATTTGGTCGTGGTGACCCAACGTTTCCAACGTGGCTGCTTCAGTGGCAAAGAGACGCCGGGCTGTGGCAAGGGTTTCTGGGTTGGACGTATCCAGGTGAAGACGCTTGATCACGCATTTGGGTTCGCCGGGTCGTTGCCGGTCGCGCCCTAAATAAGTTTCACAGAAGCTGCCAGTGGTTAACCGCCGTTCTACCCAGTAACGCCCACCAATCAAGGCGCTGTCTTCAGCCGGCGTCGTTCCAGCCGTTTGTCCCACAAGTAGTAGTCCTGTCAGGCCCGCTGCCGGCGGCAATGGTTGCACGGTGAATTGACAAGCTTGCCACTGCTGGGGTGCCACCTGTAACCGGAGAGAGACCCGCAGCGATAGGGTGTGATGGGGAAGCAGGGCTTGCGCCTGGGCATCCACAAACGCCTGCCGGTCCTCGGGATGGACAAATTCTAGAAAATCCCGCCCTAGGGTCTCCGACAAGGAGCGGTTCCACCAGCGGGCCAGGGCCGGATTCTGGTAGTAGATCACCCCTTCAGGACTCAGCACGGCGACCAAGTCCCGCACCAGGAGTTCTAGGACCCGCTCCAGGCGTAATTCGGGCGGCACATCTGTCAGCGGCTGGGGGTGCATAGGCACGACAACCGCTGTTTCCTCCTCGAGTGGGCCGCTGGTTTCAGTGGTGGCCACGTCTGCCGGTAAATCTGGCGTGCGCCGGAACCGAATTACATCGGGCGGCTGGTCCTCAAAGGCACAACCGAGGCTGATTTCTCCTGTTTCCAGAAGGCACACCTCTTCACCATGCACGTAAAGCACCGCTTGCCTTTCTCCCTGGCGAACAAACGTGCCGTTGCGACTAGTATCCCGCAGGTAGAAATGAGGAGGACGGTACTCAATCCAAGCGTGGTGGCGGGAGGCAAAATTGTTGTCCACTAGCAGGTCGCTCGTCGGATGCCGCCCGAGTAAGGCTTTGGGGCGCATGGGCCCTAGCCATAAGTGACGACCATGCACCTGCAGGTGTAAATACAGTGGTTGAGCAGTTGTAGCCATTGCCAGTGGCATTCCCCCGGGCTGATTGCTTTCAATTTAGCTTGACCACTGCCCTGATGACTGCTAGAAAAACCCGGCCACTCCCATTTGTTATGGATAGGGACAGGAAAACGAGGAACGGGTCTGCACCTTGGGACTCAAGGAATGACAGTAGGGATGACTGAGCTACGGCGCTAGCTCAACCTGGTATGATGAGGGCAACCTGCTGGTATCCCCCTATGACCCTCAAGCAAAAAATCGGCTTAGGTTTGCTGGTGTTTCTGCCGCTCTCGTGGATGGCGGTGGCATGGCAGGCAGATGAATTACTGGTGTGCTTGACGGCAGGCCTAGCTATTGTCCCCCTGGCGATCTGGCTGAGTACGGCGACGGAGGAACTGGCGGTGCTGACAGGGCCGACGATTGGCGGGCTATTGAATGCAGTCTTTGGCAATGCCACCGAACTGATCCTGGCGCTGGTGACGTTGCGGGCGGGACTGGTGGAGGTAGTCAAAGCCAGTATTACGGGGACGGTGGTGGCCAATCTGTTGCTGGTATTGGGGTTAGCCATGCTACTGGGGGGATTGCGGCACAAAGAGCAACGGTTTCAAGCGATTGTTCCCCAGGTGAACGCGCCGTCTATGACGCTGGCGGTGGTGGCTATTTTTTTGCCGACGTTGCTGACCAACACGGTTGAGGGACGGGAAATCGCTCCCAATGCCATCGAGAATTTATCGGTTGTGGTGGCGGCAGTGTTGATGGCGGTTTATGGATTGACCTTGTTATTTTCCCTAAAGACCCACAGTTACCTCTATGATGTAGGGGTCGCCGAACTCGGAGAAACCCATGAAAAACCGAATGTGTGGCTGTGGCTGGGGGTGCTGGCAGCAGCGACGGTGGGAGTGGCGGTCGAGTCGGAAATTTTTGTGGGCGTGATTGAAAAAGCCACCGAAAAATTGGGACTAACGCCTTTGTTTACTGGGGTGATTTTGTTGCCCTTGTTGGGGGGTGCGGCGGAATACGTAACAGCCGTCAACGTGGCGATGAAAAATAACATGGATTTAGCCATTTCGGTGGCGATGGGTTCGAGCGCCTTAGTGGCTTTATTGGTGACGCCGGTGCTAGTCATCGTCGGCAAGATGTGGGGGCAGCCCATGGATTTGCATTTCAATTTGTTTGAAGTGGTGGCAGTAGCGCTGGCGGTAACCGTGGCGAATATGATTAGTTTAGACGGCCGTTCGAATTGGTTAGAAGGCAGCTTGCTCCTAGCGAGTTACGTCGTGATGGCTGTGGCGTTTTATTACCACCCGGCTTAGATATTGACATCGGTAGCCAAAGCGAGTTTTATAGGGGTTAAATTGATTTTTTAGTCATAACAATCATGGCCAAGCAACGGTGGTGGTGTGGGGTTGGCCTATCAAGTTTATCAGTGACGCTGTGGGTCGGTGGAGCGCAGGCACTACCGCTCGGTGTCAAGAGGGGCCACTTACCGGTATTGATGGATGAGCAGCCGGCAACCAGCGATAAGGGAGCACACCAGCTATTCACAAATACACTGCCGGCGTTGAGCCAAGTCCCGCCCGACCCAACCCGCCAACCGTTGACCCCACCCCAACCAGTTCAACCGTTACCACCAGCGACGCCCCGCCCGGAACCAACCGTTACACCAGGCACACCTCCCATTGACCCCAATCTAGTGGTAGTGGTGGAATCCCTCGAGGTGGTGGGCAGTACGATTCTTTCCCCCAAGGACATCCAGCGTTTCATCGAACCGGTGTTGTTTCGGCAAGTGATGCTCCGGCAGGTGCAGGACGTGGCGGATGCCATCACCAGGTTTTATGTGGACCGGGGTTTTATCACTTCTCGGGCGGTCATTGCGCCGGAGACAATCCCCACAGGGCGTTTGCGAATTGAAGTGATCGAGGGTCGCCTCACCGACATCCAAATCACGGGCAACCGCCGCTTGTTTACCAGCTACATTCGCGACCGGTTGCAATTGGCGGCCAGAGCGCCCTTAAACGCCAATGCGCTAGAGGACCAACTGCGATTGCTCAAAGCCTCGCCCTTTTTGGAAAACATCGAAGCCAGCCTGCGACCAGGAGAAAAACCGGGTGAAAGTATTCTGGTGGTGCGGGTGCAAGAGGACTCCCAGCCGTTGGTGATGGCGTTTGGGATTGATAATTACGTACCGCCGAGTATTGCTCCTCAACGTGGTTATCTTTCCCTGGGCTATCAGAACTTGAGTGGCCGGGGCGACGAGATTTTTGGTTCCTATGCCGTGGGGTTGAATTTCACCGATTGGCAGCGGGCCGCCCTAAACGAGTACACCTTTACCTACCGGGTCCCCATCAACCCGATGGAGGGAACATTACAGTTTCGAGCAGTGGTGACCAATAACCAGATCACCGATAAAGACTTTGCAGCGTTGAACATCAGCGGCGAGTCCCAGTTGTACGAGTTGAGTTTCCGGCAACCCATTATTCGCAGCATCCGGCAAGAGTTGGCCTTGTCAACAGCATTCACCTGGCAACAATCCCAGACCTTTACCTTCGCCGGGCCGACGCCGTTTGGGCTAGGGCCAGATGACCAGGGGATTAGTCGCACTAGTGTGTTGAAATTTGGCGTGGACTATCTCTATCGAGATGGCACGGGCGCGTGGCTGGCGCTAGGACAGTTCAATTGGGGCCTCCCTATTTTGGGCGCAACTGATAACCCCGATGGTCCCATCCCCGGCAAGGTCATTCCCGACGGTCGGTTTTTCAGCTTTCAGGGGCAAGGTCAACGGGTGCAAAACCTGGGCAATGACTTTCTGCTCATCATCCGGGGAGATGTGCAACTGGCAGCAAATCCCTTACTGGCCCAGCAACAGTTCGTGATTGGCGGCGCCCAATCAGTACGGGGTTACCGGCAAAATGCGCGGGCAGGGGATAACGGTTTTCGCATTTCGGTGGAATCGCGCATTCCGGCGGCCCGTGACATCAACGGCAGGGTGTTTTTCCAATTGGCGCCATTCATTGAATTTGGGCGGGTGTGGAATAACCGGGCCAACCCCAATCCCCTCATCACGCCCAATACCCTCGCTGGGATCGGGATGGGGTTTTTGTGGAACCCGGTGCCGGGCTTGGACATTCGCCTTGACGCCGGTGCACCCCTGATTTACAACCGCGACCGGGGCCGAGACGCCCAAGACTACGGCATTTATTTCAACTTGAACTACCGGGCCTTCTAGGTCACCACAGCGCCAGCGTTTGCATCAACCAGAAACCCGCCAACCGCTCGGCTTCGGGATGGGATTGCACCGCCAGGAAATGCACCCCCTGGGCTTGCTGTTGCTGGGTCTGAAATGCAGGGCCGCCGCTGGCTCTGGCTGCAAACAACCACCGCTCGTCCAGGCCGCTCAGGAGCACCACCTGGTCTCCCGTCACCTGCACCTCCGCCAGTTCCAGCCCACTCATCCAGGCCGCTAGCGCCGTCGCTCGCTGGGAATAGATCACAATGCCGGGAATCACTGTTTTATCCGGCAAGTGGATGTACTGCAGCGGCAGCAATTCGCCAAAATCCGCCCACGCGTGCGCTTCCCGGCGAATATCCCCCCACAACAAGGTCGCCCAGGCCCACTTCTGGCCGCGCAGCGCTTCTGGCAATGGTTGGGGCGCAGCCGTAATGCCAGCGGGTGGGGGTGGCGTCGCCAGTGGTTGGAAACCGGGCATCTGGCTGTAAACGTGACGCCAGCGTTCCTGCAACCAGTGAGCTAACGCGACAACGCGCCGGCTGGGGAGTACTGTCACCTGCAGCGGTTCACAGGCCCGCTGGAGCATGGGCAACATCGGCGCCCGGAAACTCCGGAGATGGGTAATGCCGTGCTGCTGCACCGGAGATGCCAGCGTTTCTCGCAGCCATTGACTATTCACCTGGTCGGGGGGACAAGTTTGGGCTACTTGGTTTTTCCCTTGGGGGTCGCACAACAACAGTTCCCAGAGTTTTTTACCCTGGTCGTCCACCACCGGGCGGGTGTAAAAATCCACCTCCCACACTACCCGCGCCATGACCCGCTGACGGCTAGTTCTCGGCTGGGGGCATAAATGTACTGGATGTAGTCCCGCACCATGCGGTCGGTATTGAAACGGGGCGCATTAGTACGGATGGACGCCTTCATGCGCTGGATCCACCGCCGGGGTAATCCCGCTTCGTCCCGCTCGTAGTACATGGGGACAATTTCTGTCTCGAGCAGGTGATACAGGGATTCGCTGTCTTGCTTGTCCTGCAATTCCTGATTGCTGGTGTGCAAGTCCTCGCCGATGGCCCAGCCGTTGACCCCCGGCACGTAGCCCTCGCACCACCAGCCATCCAGCACGCTGAAATTGATCCCGCCATTGAAACACACCTTCTGACCGCTGGTGCCCGATGCTTCTAAAGGCCGCCGGGGATTGTTCAGCCACAGGTCCACTCCCTGGATCAAACAGCGGGCCGTGTGCATATCGTAGTCCTCGATGAAGGCCACCCGCTTTTGCAGGTCCGGGTCGCGGCACCACTCCAGCAATCGTTGGATAATCCGCTTGCCCTCTTCATCGGCGGGGTGGGCCTTGCCGGCAAAAATCAACTGCACCGGTCGTTCGGGATTGGTCAGGATGCGCTTGGCCCGGTCGGGGTCGCGAATGATGAGATAGGCCCGTTTGTAGGCACTAAAGCGACGGGCAAACCCAATCGTCAACGCTTGGGGGTCCAGCCAGTGGGCAATCGCCTCTAATTGTTCCAGCGGCTCTCCCCGTTGCTGGCGACTGGCAAACAAGCGGCTGCGGGTGTAGCTAATCAACCGTTGCTTCAGCAGTTGGTGCCGTTGCCAGAGTTCCGCATCGGGAATCTGCTCGACCCGCTCCCAGATTTCTGGCTCCGTCACATGGGCTTCCCATTCGGGATGGACATAGGTGCGGAATAGGTCGCCAAACAAGGGCGCGGTCCAGGTCGGGGCATGCACCCCGTTGGTAATCGCACCGATGGGCACCTGCTCCACCGGCCGGTCGGGATAAAGGATGGACCACATCTGGCGCGACACTTCCCCATGCAACTGGCTCACCCCATTGGCCGCCCGCGTCAAGCGCAACGCCAGCACCGTCATGTTAAACGGCTCCCACGGGTCGCCCAACCGCCGCGCCCCTAACGCCAAAAACTGCTCCCGCGACAGGTGTAACTGGGGCCAGTAGGTGGCAAAAAACGAATCCATCAAATCGGGCGAAAAGGCGTCGTGACCAGCGGGCACCGGCGTATGGGTCGTAAACACGGACTTTTGCCGCACCCGGTCTTCCACCGCATAGAACGATTGTCCTGTGCGTTGCATCTCCAACCGCGCCAGTTCCAGCAGGGCAAATGCCGCATGACCCTCGTTCAGGTGATAGACCGCTGGCTGCAACCCCAGCTTGTCCAGCAGGCGCACCCCGCCAATCCCTAGCAAAATTTCCTGGGCAATGCGCGTCTCCTGATTGCCTCCGTACAGATGGGCTGTCAACCAGCGGTCAATCGGGTCATTCACTAGCACGTCCGAATCCATCAAGTACAAATCCGAGCGCCCGACCCGCACCCGCCAGACCTGGGCCACCACGTGCCGTCCGCGCACCTCCACCATCACCGTCAAGGGGCGTCCATCTGGTTCCCGCACCAATTCCAAGGGCATTTCCTGGAACTGGTTATCCACGTAGTAGTCCTCTTGCCAGCCCTGGCGATTCAGCCGTTGCCGGAAATAGCCCTGGCGGTAGAGCAACCCAATCCCCACCATCGGCAAGCCCATATCCGACGCCGATTTCAGATGGTCTCCCGCCAAGACACCCAGGCCGCCGGCGTAGATCGGTAGAGATTCATGAATGCCAAACTCCGCGCAGAAATAGGCCACCGGTTGCTGCGGCGTAATGTGGGGCGCCAGGGGACAGATGCGGGGCTGCATATAGGCTTCAAAGCGAGCCGCCAAGTTTTGCACCAACTGCACGTAATCGGGGTCCGTGGCCGCTTCGTCTAGCCGCTCCTGGCTCACCTTCTGCAAAAACAGCACTGGATTGTGGTGGCATGCCTCCCACAGTTGCTGGTCAATCGGTGCGAACAACCGTAACTGCTGACCCGACCACGTCCACCAGTAGTTAAACGCCAGCGTGGCCAAAGGCTGTAAAACGTTGGGCAAACGGTCGCGAATGGTCGTGAGCGGGTCCAACAGTTTCATGGCCAACCCATCAGAGGAATACGTAGATTCAATATATATCTTGACCGCACCTGATGGGTCGCCCCCGGTTAAGCCCAGCCCGCCCGGTCCGTAATTTTCAGCGCCAATTCGTTGTTGCGGCCAAAGACGCTGGCGTTGATCGGGTCTTGCTTAAAGGTCCCAAAGCTTGCCAGGACGGGATCAATCGGCACACCCGCTACCGCCGGATACTCATTATTCCCCCGTGCCAGCACGTCTTGGGCCTCCCGCGACGCCAGAAATTCCAAAAACCGCACGGCATTCCGACTATTCGGGGCACTGACAATCACGCCTGCGCCGCTGATATTCACGTGCGTTCCCCAGGAGTTTTGGTTCGGGAAAATAATGCCCATCTTTTGTCCGGCTTCCCGGTCGGCGGGATTCTGGGACTTGAGCAGGCGAATCAGGTAGTAGGTGTTACTGACCGCCAGCGCCCCCACACCAGCCGCCGCCGCCCGGATTTGGTCCGTATCGCCCCCTTGGGGTGGTCGTGCCAGGTTGTCGGCAATTCCCCTCGCCCAGCGTTCGGTACGCGCTTGGCCCAGGTGCCGGATTAAAGCGCCCACTAGCGACTGGTTGTAGATATTCCGGGACGAACGGATTAACACTTGCCCCCGCCAGCGTGGGTCAGCCAGTTCTTCGTAGGTGGTAATATCCCCCGGTTTCACCCGGTCTTTGTTGTACATAATCACCCGTGCCCGCCGCGTAAACCCAAACCAGTGGTTCCCCGGTTCCCGCAACGACGCCGGAATCGAACGGGTCAAGATGGGAGAATCCACCGGACGGAACAAGCCCGCCTGCTGCGCTCGCCACAGACGCCCCGCATCTACGGTAAACAACACATCCGCCGGCGAATTGCGTCCCTCGCTGCGAATCCGCTCGATTAGCTCATCATCTTTGCCCTCCAACACATTCACCCGAATTCCCGTCGCCTGGGTGAACCGCCGGAACAACTCCTTATCGCTGTCGTAGTGCCGCGAAGAATAGACATTTACGACCCCTCGCTGGGCCAACGCCGGTTGGTAGGCGGTAAAGCGCCCGATTGTAGTCACCGTCACCAGAGACGCCCCACCGAGTAACACATCACGCCGTGAGATTCCCATAGTTGCTAAAAATTCCCAACAAACATCCTTCGCCGTGCTATTTTAGGATTACTGCGACTAAATAGCAACATTTTGCACAATCTTGTAATGTCAGGTAGCGGGCTAAGCCGGTAAGAACGGAAGTCGTGTTGCTGGCGTGGTTTACTGTTAGCAACAAATTTCACATCTTTACTGATGAGCACTTGCAGATGGGGAGCGAAGGAACAGCGGGTGCGATAAGATCATCGGCAACCGGTTTGGGGAGAGACAGCAGTGACAGTGCGGGTGCGGATTGCTCCGAGTCCGACGGGGAATTTGCATATTGGTACAGCGCGGACGGCGTTGTTCAACTGGCTCTTTGCCCGGCATCACGGGGGTGAATTTATCCTGCGGATGGAGGACACGGACCGGGAGCGCTCGCGACCGGAATTTGCAGAAAACATCATTAGTGGGTTGAAATGGCTGGGGTTGGACTGGGACATCGGCCCCATCTGGCAAACGCAGCGGTTGCACCGGTATCAGGAGGTGATTGCCCAGCTTCTGGCCCAGGGCTTTGCCTACCGGAGCTATGAAACGGAGGAAGAACTGGAGGCGATGCGGGCAGCCCAGGAAGCCCAGAAACTCGCGCCCCGCTACAACAACCAGCACCGGCATCTGACGTCGGAGCAGGAAGCCGCCTTTCAAGCCCAGGGACGCAAGCCCGTGATCCGGTTCAAGATTGACGACGAGCGGGAGATTGTCTGGCACGACCTGATCCGGGGGGAAATGCGCTGGCGCGGTGCCGATCTAGGAGGCGACATGGTGATTGCGCGGGCAGACGGCCAACCCCTGTACAACTTTGCGGTGGTGGTGGATGACGTGGACATGCAAATTACCCATGTGATTCGGGGGGAAGACCACCTAGCCAACACCGCCAAGCAGATTTTGATTTACGAAGCGCTAGGGGCACCGATGCCTGCCTTTGCCCACACGCCATTGATTCTCAACTCCGAGGGACGCAAGTTATCCAAGCGGGACGGGGTGACATCTATTTCTGAATTTCGGCAGATGGGGTACGTCGCGCCGGCGCTGGTGAATTACATGGCTCTGCTGGGCTGGTCGCCGCCGGAGGGCAAAGAGCTATTGACGCTCCCGGAAATGGTGCCCCTGTTTTCCCTGGAACGGGTGAACAAAGCAGGCAGCAAATTCGACTGGGACAAGTTGAACTGGATTAACAGCCACTACCTGCACCAGATGTCACCGGCCCAACTGGTCGCCGAACTGGTGCCGTTTTGGCAAGAAGCGGGGTATGCAGTGGAGCCGGAACGAGACCAACCCTGGTTAGAGCAGGTGGCGGCATTGATTGGTCCCAGCTTGGTCACGTTGAAAGATGGGGTTGCCCTTGCCCGTTTCTACATGACCGAGCAGGTGAGTTACGACGACGAAGCGACAGCGCAATTGCAACAACCCCAGAGCCAGGAGATTCTGCGACAATTTCTCGCAACGAGTGACCCGCAGCGAGTAGAGGAGGCCCAGGCGCTAGTGCAAACGGTCATGCAGACCTGTGGGGTGAAAAAAGTCCAAGTGATGAAAACACTCCGGGCGGCGCTCATGGGAACCTTGCAGGGGCCAGATTTGCTGCAGTCTTGGTTAATCCTGGCGCGGCGAGGTTTTGTGCAACCGCGATTGCAGGCAGCGTTGTCCTTAACCCAGGCATAAATGTTTACTCGTCCTACACGTTGCGCCCCTACAGCTAAGTCATCCACGATTTTCGTCCCTCTAACCAACGCAAGTGGCTGAGTTATATAGCTAAAAACAGTCAGTTTGTCGCAGACAGACAGGAAGGAATTAGGGTTGGCGGGTCAGGGATTCCAGCCGTCACTCATGTCAAACATTCTGTGCTCAGCTATATAGCTAAGCTGCCTTAGTTTGTCAGAGAGAGGAGAGAAAACCCAGAGGCGGGGCCGTGCCCTGCGACCCAAGGGCTGACAACCATAGATA
>JANWVM010000129.1 GCA_025056115.1 Gloeomargarita sp. SKYG116 | reverse complement strand
CTTTGCGAGGCGAGTTTTTGCGATATTCTTCGTAAATGCGTATCAGCGTTGGTATATTCTTTACCTTCTTCCAACTTCCAGCATAGCAAAAGTAGGGATTTCTAATTCCGAAACGCCTCTGAATACTCTCTATATCGTTTTTATTGCTGCTGGAAATTGGCTTAAAAACTTCGGGATTTACGCCGCTGTATGTAACATGGACTTTCTCCTTTGGGATATGAAAATTTCCGATGAGATAGTCGCAAACGCTTCTTGATACTCCTAGCACAGCGTCACAAGAGTGCAACTTCTCTAGGAACCGCTTTTCAGCGTCACTTATGCTGTATTCGTCTTTTTGCCAATCCTCCGAAGCTTTGGAGAATAGATGCGAATGCATCGTTACAACTGTCTTATATGCGGCTTTTGTCGTAACAGGCCATACTTGCTCATGAACGTGAACTAAATGTATTTCAGGTATCTTTGACAATCTCTGACTGTTTATTTCGTCTTCATTGCCGCATAAAAAAGACGCGATTCTATCTCCTAGTGTTTGCGCGATTCTATTCTTCTCAAAAAGATGAATTACTTCGGATTCAGAAAAATTTGGCAAAGACGATTTCAGAACTTTTTCGCTGTATCTACTGCTTCCAAGCAGGATATAACGAAAAGGTTTATTAATCAAGAAATGACGATATGTTTCCAACTGGACCTTCCCTATGCCCCCCACTGCTCCTGCTGGCTTCTTGCGACCTAAACCAACATGAAGAAATCGAACATCTAACGCTATCACAGAGTCAAATGCAGGTAAAATTAATTATTTCTTTACTCCCCAAATTAAGTATGGCTTGGTACGATAAATACGAAAACCATTATTCTTGAGAATGTCTTCGCACCTTTCCCT
>JANWVM010000128.1 GCA_025056115.1 Gloeomargarita sp. SKYG116 | reverse complement strand
ACACTCGCAATATACACGACGATACTAGTCATTAGCTCGACCGATACACTCGGAACTACCCCAATGGCCGCCAGGATGTAGAGTAAACGCATTGGCTGAAAGAGTCAGCGTTGCTTGTACCCCAGAGTGATGAAGGTCGGCGGTTAGTCAAAGAAGGAGCATTTGCGCCGTCGCGTTAGGAGTCACGTTTGCCCTTTGCTTCTCAGGCTTCGATGTTTTCAATCACAGCCTGGTAGTAATGCCGTTATTGATGGAGCGCTTCCTCGCTGCAAACATAAGGATTCCAGCCGTCACTCATGTCAAACATTCTGTGCTTTGCTATATAATACAGCTAGTTGCACAACACTTGATATGTGCGACGACTTCCGTCCTTTAGTCAGCAGGTTTCTCCACTACTCGTGGGCGATAACTTAACTGTTCTCAGCTATAAACGGAATTGTCATTTGATGGATGGACACTCCTGAAATGGCAGTAGGATACCCTAAGTTTATGAAGAAATCTTTATCTTCGACGGCATCCTCTATGAGTTTATTTGTATAAAGGGCTACAAACAAAGCTGCTGATCGGGCTTGGCAGCTGACTGATTTTTTGGGATTAAAGGCAATGTCGGAGAATGCTTTGTAATCTAGCAGTTGAGTAGACAACTCAATATTCTGGTACAGTGCCCTTATGTAAAGCCAATCGTAAAAAGCTGTTACTGGCATCAAGGGAAAGTTAACACCTAAATAGTTAAATCCCATCAATTTACCTGAACTTTTCAACCGTGGATCGGTTTTGGCATCACGACTGCTAACCTGATATAGGTCTACATAAGGTCCGCCTCTCTCAAAGACTTTGCTTCCTTGGTAAGCACACTCGATTGAAAAACTCCGATTACCTTCCCTAAT
>JANWVM010000127.1 GCA_025056115.1 Gloeomargarita sp. SKYG116 | reverse complement strand
TAACAGGGCTGCTGCAGTCAATAGCGCAAACTCTAGCATCATGAAACCAATCGTGATAAGAAGAGCGGTGAAGGGATAGGAAATTCTCAGGAGGGTTAAATACCCAAAATACACCACTGACATCAGTAGAGATAGCAGCACTAATGCCGCCACCAGCCCTAGGTGCTTACCAATCACCAACTCCAACCGGCTAACTGGTTTGGCAATCAGTATGAAAATAGTACGTTTGTCAACTTCCCGCGCTAAAAGATTAGGAGTGGTGAAAATTACAATCACTAGCCCAAAGATTAGCATCAAGGCCAGGCCAAAATCAGGGATAATTTTATTCTCTGTTGCTGCTGCGACTTCCGTAATTAACGCGCCCCCAGCCACTAAAAAAATGGCATAAAGACCTGCAAGGTAGAGCAATCGCTCCCGCAACGATTCCAAAAAGGTTTGCTTGGCAATGGCCCAGATGCGCACTACGTTCATAACCTAGGAAGGAGCTAACTCTACGTTGACTTCATTGAACTGGCGAGGAACAACTGGCACTGGCTGGCGCGGTGGAATGCCAAACCAGTCAGCCAAAACGGCATCAATCCGGTTGAACGAAACCTGACCAATCTCATCCAACAAAATGTGATTTTCACCATCTTTACCAGCTAAGATGACTACCTGCGGCACGCGCCCCCGATAGTAAGTCATGGGATTCGCAGGGTCTGGCTGTTCAGTCGCCAACAAACTATCTACTGTTATTGGAATAATATCAATCGCCCGCCCGTAAAACCGCTGCACCTGCGAGATGGTACTGGCAAAAACTTTGCAATCGCGGCTGTCATCCAAGTAGTAAACCAGTAGGGCCGGACGCTCGGGATGGGCTAGCGACTCCTTCAAGGTTACACGGGGCGGCACCAATGAACCA
>JANWVM010000126.1 GCA_025056115.1 Gloeomargarita sp. SKYG116 | reverse complement strand
GCGATTTTTAGGGGTGTTGCAAAGTACAAAAGCAGTACAAATCTCGAATCGTTCGCAAATGGGTCTTGCAAGTCCCGTCCCATCTGGGTTTTAATAAGGACTGTCCCCACTCGCTGGGGAAATCTATAAATTGGAAACGACGGCCCTCAGGAGCCATTTTGGGGCTTTAACCTTCAGTCCCCACTCGCTGGGGAAATCTATAAATTGGAAACTGCAGCTGGGGGCCATCCGGGCCAACTGGCGATAGAAGTCCCCACTCGCTGGGGAAATCTATAAATTGGAAACTGCCAGGGAAAAGCGCGATGAAATCAAGCGTTTAAGTCCCCACTCGCTGGGGAAATCTATAAATTGGAAACGGGGAACTTGGGCCCGCTGTAGCCAAACCAGGCCTGGTCCCCACTCGCTGGGGAAATCTATAAATTGGAAACGCCTCTTCATAGCCAACCCCCGTCCGGAGAAACACAGGTCCCCACTCGCTGGGGAAATCTATAAATTGGAAACCCAAGACCAACCACTGGCCGTGGTTGGACGATGATGGTCCCCACTCGCTGGGGAAATCTATAAATTGGAAACTAGGGGGGGGAGCCCTTGTCGGTCCAATTTCTCCCGTCCCCACTCGCTGGGGAAATCTATAAATTGGAAACGGGCATCCAGCCCTCGGCCCTCTCGTCTTCCTTTGTCCCCACTCGCTGGGGAAATCTATAAATTGGAAACCATACCCGTGGTCACCCCCACAGGACCGTTGTCTGCCCGTCCCCACTCGCTGGGGAAATCTATAAATTGGAAACTGGTTAATCGCCGCGCGGCCCGGTACCGGACGAAAAAGTCCCCACTCGCTGGGGAAATCTATAAATTGGAAACGTTAGAGTTAATACTCTGTAGTAAAACATCGTTCTGCGTCC
>JANWVM010000125.1 GCA_025056115.1 Gloeomargarita sp. SKYG116 | reverse complement strand
ATAGAAGCTTACCTCTATTCTTCCCGCACAAAGTCTATTCTTTCATAGAGTTTATCATATTCCCCATATCCATGTGTAAAGCTAGCTACAGAGTAGTACATGACAAGAGTGTTGTCCTCCGAGTCGATGGGCTGGTTGGCAGTGGTTATCATTCCACTATCCTACTCCCCTTCTCTGCCAAGTAGTATAACAGGCTCTTCAGACACAAGCTCCCACCTCATACAATCCTTACTATATGCTAAGTATACCTCAATTCTGCCCTCGTGTGTTCCCTTGAGAAACTCGTAGTCTATCATGAAAAGCCACAGAAAGCCAAGGTAGTAGTCTTTGTAGTTAAAAGGGCAAAGACCGTAAAAGTCTGCCCGCTTATAGCCTTTCCTCTCAGGGATTTCAGCCGTCACCCATGTCAAACATTCTGTGCCTAGCTATATACTGTCGTGCTTTTCGCCGGGTATCCATATAGTTCTTAGCTTGCTCCAGTGAACAAAGTCTTTGCTTGTGGACATACCTACACATCTTCTCGTTCTGCCTTCCTTGTCTATCTTGTAGGTCTTTACCATAGCCCTGTAAAGCTTCTTCTTGTGGTCGTAAAAGACAGGCGCCACGTCACTAAACTATGTCTTTTTGGTCTTAAAGCTTCCAGCATACGCTCTCCTAACTCTAAGCATTCTACATCTTCCTGAAAACAGGCTCTAAGAGCTGTCCTTCTATAAGTTCATCCACCATCTGATATTCCACTACAAACTTGAGAATATCCAGCACCTCATTGTAAACCCTTAAGGTTTCATCTATAACCCTGTCATCATGAGCCAAGGACGTGTTATGAGCGCCGGTAAACAAAACACCTCTCTTTACACATTCCTGTTGGAACAGTGTCCTTAGCTTGAGGGGGTCTTCACCATA
>JANWVM010000124.1 GCA_025056115.1 Gloeomargarita sp. SKYG116 | reverse complement strand
GGGTTACTCACCCTGAAGGGCAAAACGCTGCTAGAGCTGGCGGAGGTGGTGATTTACGATGCGCTGGTGAGTCCCCCCTCACCTTTCCCTCACGGTACTGTTGCACTATCGGTCACGCAGTAGTATTTAGCCTTACGAGATGGTCCTCGCTGATTCACACGGGATTCCACGTGTCCCGTGCTACTCGGGAGCCAGCTAGGACGATTTTGTTTTCGACTACAGGACTTTCACCTTCTCTGGTGCAGTTTTCAGCTGCTTCGTCTAACAAAACTCGTTCCTTTTGTTGCTGTCCCACTACCCCTACAGTTTTTACTGTTGGTTTAGGCTGTTCCCCTTTCGCTCACCGCTACTTTGGGAATCTCTTGTGATTTCTTTTCCTCCAGCTACTAAGATGTTTCAGTTCGCTGGGTTCGCTCATACCTGTCTATGGATTCAACAGGCTGTTCTTGGGGTTGCCCCATTCGGACACCTCCGGCTCACAGCTTGCTGCCAGCTCCCCGGAGCGTTTCGTCGGTAGCCACGTCCTTCTTCGCCTCTGCGTGCCTAGGTATCCACCGTCAGCTCTTGCTAGCTTGACCAGTTGCTTTTTGGCGTGTCTGTGAGTTGTTTTTTTTTTCTGGACTGGTTGTTATGCAGTTGTCTTGGTTCTGGCTGGAGTTTAGCCAGCAGTCTCTCTTGTTTGTTTTCAAGATGAGTTGCTGGTTTGTTTTTGCTGCCGATTTTTGATGCTTGCTGTTTTCTTTTTTCCTTGTCAATAGGTAGTTTTTTTGGCTTTGGGCCTGGATGGAGGTATGCGGACTCGAACCGCACGCCCCTGCCGTGCAAAGGCAGTGCTCTACCTACTGAGCTATACCCCCACATGTGGGCCATCCCGGACTCGAACCAGGGACCTCAAGGTGTTACGCCAGTATCGGGACG
>JANWVM010000123.1 GCA_025056115.1 Gloeomargarita sp. SKYG116 | reverse complement strand
AGCGCCGGCGTCGGCAATGGCCCTTGCCCCCCAAAGTTGAGGTAGATTTTGTTGGCCAATGCCGGAAAATACTGCCGCTGCAGGTGAATGCCAGTCCGTTCTGCTGGCATAAGGGTTACTGTTGCTGCACGATTCCGTAATAACCGTAATAATCGCTAACATATCCTGCTGGCAAAATTCGGCTGAGTCGGTCAAGGCCAAATTGCCAAGTGTGAAAGGCAATGGTAAAAAACCGCTTTTCTTTGAAGGGAGTGACTTGCTGACAGGCCCAATACCCGCCCTTGAGATTAAGGTTACAAAATTGCCCAATTAAGCCATTCTGCAAGCGGTAGCTATGTCGGAAAGGCTGCTGCCGAGTCACTCGGTCGATTTGGTGTCGGGGATAATGGGTCTGCACCTGCACAGTGTCGTTACGTTCACCACAAATATCCTCAGGCTTCGGCTGCATAGGACTCTCCGGAGGAGCGCAGGATTCCCGAGCTTGCAAAATCCATCGGGCGCGGTCAGGACTCTCATAACAAATTAACGTTACCTCCTCGAGCTGCTCTTCAACATTGCTGGCTCCAAAATGTTCTTCCACCAAAATCCCACGACACGCAAACAAGGAGTTGTAGTGTGGACGCCGCTGCACTGCTGAACTTCCAGCCAGTGCCTGTAAACCACTCCCTAAAGTGAGACCCAGTACAACCACGCTTACCCCTATCCGTCTCATGATGCCGTCTCTTGCTGCCTGCACCCTATCATACTCGGGCTTCCAGGTTTTTGGGATAACTTTGGTGTCTCAGCCATCGGGTGTCCATCGGAATGTAGCTAGCCACAGACCAGCGCTACTCCCCAGTAGGGTAGGCGTTAACCAATCCCCGTAACGGACGTAGGGCGTCAAGTGGGTACGGCGGTAAATACGCGCCAAATGTACCACAT
>JANWVM010000122.1 GCA_025056115.1 Gloeomargarita sp. SKYG116 | reverse complement strand
CCCATCAGCACCTGCACTCGACAAAGTTCCATAGAAGCACCTAACACATCCTGACCACTAGTGCCGCTACAGTCAAACCGACCAGCGACAAAATCCTGTACGGCCACCCGTGCTCCCCCCTGTACAGCCTGCATGATGAAGAGTTGGTCTGCAGAGATGGGAAACTTGCGGGAGTAGTAACCAAAACGTTCGTGTAGAGCGCGGCGGATAGCTAAACCAACTGCATGGTTGCTGACCAGGGCAGTTTGTCCCCAGAGAAAATCCCAGGCTGGTGAACGAATACCCCGGGGTTTGGGGCTATCGCCAAAGAAAACTTTCGCAGTGACCAAATCCGCACCTGTCGCCAAGCAAGCCGCTTTATAGCGCTCAACTGCCTCTGGAAACAAGATGTCATCTGCACCCACCACCAAGTAATATTCGCCACTGGCTAGCTTCACTGCCCGGTTGAGAGCGTCATAGATTCCGAAGTCGGGCCGGGAATCCACGACCACATGACGCAGTTTGCAGCAGGCCATCTCTAGTAACTCTAATGTGCCGTCTGTAGAAACCCCGTCAGCCACTACCCATTCAAAGTCCTGGTCTGTCTGAGCAACCAACGATTCAATTAGCCGTGGCAAGTCTCGGGCAGCATTGTAGGTTGCTGTGACGATACTGAGTAGCGGTTTTCCGTCAGCCATCTTCCTCTTGACGAGCCACTCCCTCACTCTGGTCTCCATTGTGTCTCATGGAGTGTCCATCGCCCAAGCGCTAGCGTTTAGCCCCCTCACGGTACAGTTCCTTCACCTGCAACCCACGCCGGCGCCAGCGCCATAGGAATCTCCCCGCTTCCACAAACTCCCGCCACCGTCGCGCCCAAATCCCCAAATAACGGGGCTGCAAATGCTTCCACAGGGGCAGATATTCATTTTCCCAGGCGTCCAGCAG
>JANWVM010000121.1 GCA_025056115.1 Gloeomargarita sp. SKYG116 | reverse complement strand
CAACGACAGGAACTTCGCAGTCGCTTGAAAATCTTACTTGGTCACCTACTGGAATGGTATTACCAACCTGAGCGGCGCTCGAAAAGCTGGCTATACACTATCCGCGAACAGCGGCGGGAAATTCGTCGTCACCTGCAGGAGAATCCTAGCCTGAAGCCCTACCTAGCCGAGGCCATCCAGCTCAGTTACGAAAACGCGCTCGATTTGATCGGTCAGGAAACATTACTGGACCCCGAAACCTTGCCCCAATCCTGTCCCTTTTCTCAAGAGCAAATCTTGGAAGAGGTTTTGCAGCTGTAGGAGTTTACTGGTAGTAGCATCAACAACCTGGGTCAGCAGCCGGCACGTCTTCCCTAGTGGGGGTACAAGACAATCTTAAAAATACCTAGAGATTTCGCAGGCCCGCGGAAACGGCTGTGCTACAACCGGTATTGCCGGGACAGGTACGGGGTGACAAGCGATGGGACGGATACCGACTTCTATCTGGACGCTGACGGTCGGGGTTCTGGTCACGGTCATTGCTGTATGGGTAGGGAATCATGTCTCCCTGTTTCCAGAACAGGCTTCGCTGCAAGCGCCCCTGGTGGATAACTTTTTCAAGCTGATGTTGATGATCGCAACGGCGCTTTTTCTGTTGGTGGCAGGCACGATTATCTTCTTTGCCATTCAATTCCGGCAACGGCCCGGCGATGAAGGAGATGGGGTGCCACTGGAGGGAGATTTCGCGTTAGAAGCCTACTGGACATTGATTCCGGCGGTCATCGTGATCGTCCTCGGTGTGTATAGTGTGCAGGTCTTTACGGAAATGGGCGGATTTGCCGTGGGCGGCGCGGGCGGGAATCACCTGCTGATGGGGCATCACCACCATGGCTCGGCAAACATGACGCACTTGGTCAGTCCCAGGTAAAACTCTTGGTCCTGCTCGA
>JANWVM010000120.1 GCA_025056115.1 Gloeomargarita sp. SKYG116 | reverse complement strand
TCATAGAAGATTTGATCTCGCACAAAACCAGCAGACCGTTCTTGATGACCGCATCCAGTTCTATCTGCTCCGGTCGTCCGAAGACTTCGCCCTGCTCATCGAGTTCCACCACGTGCAGCACCTGCACGGCGAAAAGGTCTTCCAGGATGCCCTTGAGTGCGGCGCGGAAGGACTCTTCGGCATGCAGGCCCCAGCGTGCGCCCAGCGCCCCGATGGTGCTGTCGTGCTTGCGGCTCAGGTTCTCGATGGCCGTCAGCATCCGGTTGATGGTCTTCTGATTTTCATCCCACTTCCGGTTTTGCTCTGCCCATTTCCGATTTTGCTCTTCGCGGTCGCGGCGCAACTCGTCCAGCAGGCGCTCGAAGCGGCTTTCGGTCTCCGGCCGTTCGGCGAACGCCGGTCGTGCCAGTCGCACGATCGTCTCGCGCACCTGCGGGTCGCTTTCCAGAATGCGCGGCAGTTCGCGCCGCAGCACGGCCTTCACATCTTCTTCGCTCAAGGCGGCCATCATCGCGGACTCTCCAAACGGAAACACCGGCCGAAGCGATTATACAGCGGTCTCTCGGCAACAGGCTGCCGACCGGCAATCAAGCAGACAGAAGGCTGCGTTCAGTGTGGGGAGGACGACGGAGATAGAGCCGATGGGGTTAGTTTCACCTTCAGCGGCGCACCCTCAGCCTTCACCGCCGAACACTGCCGGGTCAACATCGCCGGCATAACTGTAGACCAGGATGCCCAGCCGACGCGCCAGCGCTTGCGCCGCTTTGTCCACCATCGGCGAGATCACCAACAGTCGGTCTGCGCGCCGGGCGTGGCGCTTTTCGTAAAAGCGTGCTTTGCGCTCGAAGGCGTACATCTCCGACTTGTGGATGTCCTCCAAACAACACATCCCGTTGCGTACGAATTTCTTGTACCGCCTGACCCAGAA
>JANWVM010000011.1:20969-59137 GCA_025056115.1 Gloeomargarita sp. SKYG116 | reverse complement strand
CTGAGGTAAAACGGCACCGCGGGGTCCTCCCATCAGGTATGTAAAAAAGTTGTTTTCAGGCGCAAATCAAAGTCTCTGTAACCTGGTTAACCGAACCATTCAATGGGTTGTCTCTGTAGTTATAGTTATTTCAAATAAGATTGAGACATCAACTTGTGCAATATTTGCAGATTATTTCATCAATGGTAGTCCCAGCAGGAGCATACATTCTCAATCTCTTTAATGCACTAAAGTCATGCTCAATATCATTCAGGTCTGGCGAATAAGTCGGCAAAAAAAGTACGATGTGACCTGCTCCTTCCACCAGCTTTTTAATTCGATTTTTCCGATGAATAGGTGCATTGTCCATGATTAATACAGATACTTGGGTCAATGCCGGTAATAAGTATCCCTCTAACCACTGTTCAAAGGTTATGGCATCTATACGACCCTCCAATATCATCGGTGCAATTAAATCCTTACTATGTTTCCGCCGACCGGCGACTAAATTCTCGCGTTGACAGCGGCGACCTTGCCGTTCTCCATATATCTTTTTTCCCCGCTTCGCCCAGCCATAAATGAGATGAGTAAACTTCTCAAATCCCGTCTCATCAATGAATACCAGACTCGCCACCCCGTAGATTTTTACCAATCCTCTTAACGTCCGATAGTAGCTCATGCGAGCTTCATGGTCTCTTTCTCGATACCGCAACAGTTTTTTTTCTCCTAATTTTGAGTCGCTTAAACTGGTAGCATATAGCACTGGGTGTCACCCCAAATTCTCTCGCTCTCTCTCTCAAGGTCTTGTCGGGGTGCTGTTCCACATCTTGATGCAGTCGAGCAATATCTATTTTTCGTTTCCTGCGTTCGACCGGAATGCTTGCTAGATGCGGTCTCGCTAGCCAGCGGTAAATCGTTGCTCTGCCGATATTAAACACTTTGGCTGCTTGGGTGATACTATGCCCATTCTCAATAAAAGCCATGACTTTTTCCCGTAAATCCAGGCTGTAGCACATCTGCAATCTTCTCCACTATTGCTACTCGACCTCTATCTTATACTCTCCCTGGGTGCATTGTCTCACTTTTATCTAAAATAACTATACATAACTCAGCGGGTTGTAGGGTCAAGTTTAAGCAACTGCGAAGTCCTGCTCTAGAGTACCCCTATTCCTTTATTCAAAAGAAATTTCCTGCTATAGCTAGACCTCTCTAATTTGTCTGGGAGGCCAAACGGGGCCATGCCCTGCGACTCAAGCGGTAAAAAGCCTAGATGATGCGGTCATAAGAATGCGGAGATGATGGAGAATATCCCCCCTGCGACCGCAAATTGGCACTTGATTGAGGTGCACTCAACTGGTTTGGCTATGTCGAGTCAATCTTTCAGCTCAACCTTGTAAACCACCCATTGCCCTGCTTCGGGATAGGCTTTGATTGCTACAAAATCCCCTACTCGTGGCCGGCAATCGTCATAATCTACCCGGTTTGCTAACCGAAACCATTGGCCATTGACCAGTATCCAACCTGCCCTCGGGTCAAACCCTTGCACAAACCCGCGGATTTCCAGGGGATTCCTGCGACAAGATGTGAATCTCCGTTCCCGCTTCCGAGCAAACTGGCAATCATCATCGCGGTTCCTGTGCCTCGGGGCAGCAACTCCCTCTGAAGCCCATACCAGTACAACGGCCAGTAGTACAACGGGCGCCCACTTTTTCATGGCTGAAGTCCTCTCTAGAGCGATGCTCAGGCCGTTTGACCGTAACACTTAAGCAAAGGTTCCCTCATTGGCCAGCTCAACGCGATTCGTTAACGTGCCAATCCCCGTGATGGTAACGCTGACCTCATCGCCAGGTTGCATCGGGCCAATGCCTGCCGGTGTACCCGTTAAGATCACATCGCCGGGGAGCAGCGTCATGACTTGGCTGACAAAACTCACCAAAAAAGGCGGTGGAAACACCATGTCTTGCAAGGGTTTGGCAACTTGGCGAAGTTCTCCGTTCAAGCGGGTTTCCAGCCGGGCCTCTGCCCCAAGCTCCTGCACAATCTGGGGGCCAAGGGGGCAAAACGTATCAAACCCCTTGCTGCGCGTCCATTGCCCATCTCGCTTTTGCAAATCCCGCGCGGTTACATCGTTGGCAATGGTGTATCCCCAAATGGCGCTCACTGCCTGCTCCGGCGTCAAATCCCGTGCCTGTTGTCCAATGACAACTGCCAATTCCCCCTCGTAGTCCACTCGCTGGCTGATGCGTGGATAACGGATGGATGCGCCTGGCGCCAGGGTACTGGTGGGCGGTTTCAAAAAAATGACCGGTTCTGCTGGTACAGGCGCCTGCATTTCGGCAGCGTGTTCGCGGTAGTTGCGACCAACGGCAATAATCTTGCTTGGCGAGGTGGGCGCGAGTAGCCGGTAATGCTCAGGACTGAACCATACGTCTGTTGGGAGTCCTTCTGCCCAGGGCGCATCACTCCACACCTGCACATAACCCTGGTCATCCCGTTGCCCATACACCACTCGTTCACCCACCTGCACCCGCACCCAACCCTTCATGCGTCGCTCCGAAAGATAATTTGCTATGATTGTAAACTGTCCGATTCGAGCAGGAGCTATTTGCTGGTTTATGCCGGTTGCCCCTAAACCCTACTACGAAACGATGTACATCCTCCGCCCAGATTTGGGAGATGAACAAACCCAACAGGCGATTGAAAAGTACAAAAACATCCTGAGTGAACTGGGCGGCGAGGAAATTCAGATTCTCAACCGGGGCCGGCGGCGGTTGGCTTACCCGATTCGCAAGTTTTCTGATGGGATTTACGTGCAAGTGAACTACTATGGCCGCAGTGATACAGTGGCAGCCTTTGAGCGGGCGATGCGCTTGAGTGAAGATGTCATCCGGTTTTTGACGATTGCCCAGACGCCTCCCCAGAAGAAAGAAGTAGCAACTGCCCACACAACGGAGTGAAGTCTCATTTGCATGACAAAGTATATCCCCTGGTGTTAAACTAAGGCCAAATGGCTTTGCAGCGGGGTGAGGAGCTTATTTCTGTGTCTAATAGTCTTGGGGTCGAGGACATCACAGTACTGCGGCAACGACTGGAACAGTGTCATCGCCTGATTCACCAACTGTCTCGGGAACTGTTCCAGCGGGTGGTGCCAGAGCGCGGTCGGCAGCAGGTTTTAGAGTATGCGTTGGCTGCCCAGACGAAAGAATTGCAACGATTGAAAGCCCAATTTCACCAATACGGACACTTAATTCGCCAGTTGTCGGCGGAATTGTTCCAGCGCCTGCGGCAAGAGCGCCAGGTGGATGCCTCGACGGTGGTGGCGTTGCAAGAACAAATTCACACCCTGCAAACGGAACTACACCGGTGTCAACAGCACCTGCAACAACGGGAACACGAGCTAGTCGAAATGCACGGGTCGTTGCAGGCCATCCAGGAACGCAATCAGAACCTAGAAACTATCCTGCGGGATTTACCCGAACTCTACCGGCGGCGGTTTAATGCGCGTCTGGCCCCGGTGAAGGAACAACTCAGTCGCTTGCAGGAGGAAAACCGGCGGCTACAAAGCGAACTCCAGCGTTACGGGGCTTTAGCCCAAACCGCAATCAAACGCGAATCCGCAGCGACCATTGACCTGCCTAAATTTCCACCACTCCAAACGGTTTCGCGAGCCGTGTCCTAATGCCTCCCCGCTGGCCCCGCCGTCCCGACCCAAAGGACCCCGCCTACCGCCGTTTAGCTGACCGGATGAACCTAGCGGTGCATGTCGCCCTGTTTGCTGCTGTGAATTCCGGGCTGTGGTTTGTCCATGAACTGACGGGCGCTTGGCCGCGCTTGCCCTGGGTAACAGGACTGTGGGGCCTGGGGTTGCTCGGTCACGCCTGGTATGTGCTCCGTGTCGCTCGCTACGAGATTTAATTCCCCAGCGCTTGCAACACCTGCTCCGGTGTGATGTCTGCCAGTTGCGCCGCCTGCAAGGGAATACAGAGTTCAGAGGTCGGGAGCAGGCGCCGGGGTGTTTGCTGGGACAGCAAGGCCACTAGGGGAGTTTGCACCGCCGCCGTCAATTGCATGCGTAGCATCTGGGCTTCGCTGACGATTACCAACGTTGCACCAGCTAGTAATGCTGCTTCTTGTTCCCAGTTACTCGGCGTCAGCGTCAGGATATCCGCAAGTCCCCGCCCTAGCGCCGCTACTGGTAAATCGGGCTGTTGTTGCTGGAGTTGAGCAGCGATTAGCTCCCAATGGGGATAAGCGTCATCGGGAACCAGTAGCACATAGCCCCCTTGCAAGCCCAACTGCTGCTGTTGCGTTTCCGCCCAGGTCACGGCTGCTGCGGGAAGTTGCACTGCCAGCGGTTCACAGGGCATTTGCAACCCCACCCCCCTGACCAAGTCGTGGTAATACTCCGGCGGATATTGCTCCGGTTTGGGGGGGATCACCTGGGTCAGCCAGCGTTGGCCAGGGCCGGCAAATCCCACCCGCTCACGCACCCCGCTCAACCACAATAGAAAACTCAAGCTGCCGCTGGGCTGGGTCAAAATCACCGCATCGTAATAACCGTCCCGCACCGTTCCCAGCAAATTTACCCATTCCGTCAGGCTGTTGCGACCGCTGTAGTCGTAGGTATGCACCCGTGCCACCCAGGGGCAAAGCCCATATAGAGGAACCACCGCCGGCGCGACCACGACATCCACCTGGGCCGGGGCTTGGCTCAGACTGCGATACGTCGGGAATAACCACAACTGCTCGGTAGCATCACCTGGCGACAAAACCAAAAATCGCAACATCCGTCCTCCGCTCTGGCGCTTTTACTCCAGTTATACCCTGCCTAGCGCGGCACGCGAAATAGCGTATCCAGATACACTCGCGCCACCCGGCGGTCATTCTCCGTGTTCTGCAACAAAAATAAAGACAACGCCGCGCTGCACACCCGATGCACGTCCCAATCAGGATGCGTCGCCAGGTACCCTTGTAAACTTTCGTGCAACTCCACCGGAATCTCTGCCTGGACCACCACCCGACTACCCATCGCCATCATACCCTTTTGCGTTAAGAAAATTTGCAAGCACTCCCCACCGCTCTGTGCTTATTTCAGCCGAAATCCGGTCGGGCTGTCAAATTCGTCCATCTCGCCCGTTTCGTAACATTTCTTTACGTCCAACGAAAACACGGGGTTTCAGGCCGATTTTTGTTACATTCCTTTACAGTCAAAGTTATCCACAAGCGGGGGCGAAAAGGGGGATAATGACGTGGGGGGCTGTGGATAAGTAGGGGCAACCTGTGGATAAGTTGGGGATAACTCGCCTTAACCTGGGGATAACTTGGTCAGAATGTGAAGAATCATCACAATTTGGGGAACGATGCAACCGGCGACAGCGGCAGAATTAGCGGCATTTGTGCGGCAGACCGGAACGCAACCGTTGCAAATCCAGGGACAAAACAGCAAGGCCCATTGGGGTGGAGCAGGACAGGGATTGGTCGTTTGTACAGCCGCCTTAAATCGGGTGGTCAACTATGCAGTGGCGGATTTGGTGGCAACGGTCGAAGCGGGGATGAAATGGGCCGATTTGCAGGCGCTGTTGGTTGAGCAAAACCAGTGGTGGCCGGTGCAGCCCCTGTATCCCGACCAAGCCACGGTGGGGGGCATCATTGCTACGGCGGATGCGGGACCAGGACGCCAGCGCTACGGGGGTGTGCGGGATTTACTCCTGGGAGTGCAATGGGTGCGGCCTGATGGGGTGCTGGTCAAAGCGGGCGGCCAGGTGGTGAAAAACGTGGCGGGCTACGACCTGATGAAATTGCTGACGGGTTCCTGGGGGACGTTGGGGATCATTACCCAAGCCAGTTTGCGGTTGTACCCGTTGCCGCCGGAGACGCGCTGTTTGCTGGTGCAGGGGGCGGAGATGGCCGGGTTACGCCAGCGCGTCTTGGATGCCCCTGTCCAACCAACGGCGGTGGATGTGCTGTCAGCGGCGCTTGTAGAACAGTTGGGCTATCCGGCGCGGTTGAGCCTGTGGGTTGAGGTGCGGGGAACAGCAACCGCAGTGGCGGAACAGGTCGCCCGCTTGCAAGCGGTGTGGGGGGATGCCACAGCAACGGAAATCAATCCCGAAACGGGGATGCACATCAGCCGCTTGCTGAGCCTGCCAGCGAGTTCATCGCACCTGTTGCTCAAAGTCGGGGTACTACCCACGCAAACGGTTGCCCTGGCGGAATATATTCAGCAGTTACTTCCCCAGGCGTGGTTGCAAATCCATAGCGGGGTGGGCATTGGCCGGGTGGTGTGTACGCCAGCGCCAGCGAATGTGCCCGAGTTGGTGGATAAGCTGCGGGCGTTTGTGCGTCCTTATGGCTATGTCAGTGTGCTGGCTGGGCCGCCGGTGCCGGAGCGCTGGGATGTACGGCCAGAGAGTTTGACCCTGATGCGACGGGTAAAGCAGGCACTCGACCCTGACGACCGGCTCAATCCGGGGCGCTGGTTGTGGGAGTATGATAAGAGCGAGTGAGTTTTAGGGGTTCAGTCATGTCCAGCACGCTGGTTTTGCTGATGCAAGGCGTGATTAGTTTTATCAATATCTACTTTGTGCTGTTGATTTTGCGGGTGTTGCTGAGTTGGTTTCCCACCATCAATTGGTACAACCAGCCCTGGATGACGCTCAGCCAGTTGACCGACCCCTATCTGAATATCTTTCGCGCTATTCTGCCGCCTTTGGGGGGAATTGATTTTTCGCCGATTCTGGCTTTTTTAGTGCTGCAAGTGATTGTGGTTGCCTTGAGTTCTGTGGTAGCCAGCGGTGTCGTCGGGTTCTAAGCGGTTGCAGGCGGCCTACACCCTGAAACGGGCCAGTTGGGTCGGGTTTTGGGTGCAGGTGGTGCTGGGGGTCGTGGCGTCACTGATCCTACTGTTTGCCCTGTTGCAGCGGCGGGCCAGGTTGCAGAGTGGATTAGGACTGTTTTTGGGATTGCTGGGGATTGCGACCCTGGCGTTGGGTATTTGGTTAAAGTACCGCAGTGTGGAACTGGCGCGTCGCTTGGCCGATGCAGAGTGGGAAGAACGCCCCCGCAAAAACGAAGTTTTCAACCGATTGTTTATGGAGATGGGCGTTTCCCTGATGGGAATGCTGGCAACCCTGCTGGGCACCTTTGTCGTGGTGGGGAGTTTGTTTGCCAAGGCGTTACTCGTCCCCCAGGGAACCATTGCCCTGGCGACTCAACCGGTGGATGCAATGGATATTTTGGTGGTGCAGGGGTTGCTCAATACAATTGCCGCACACTTTGGGGCGTTGTTGACCAGCCTGTGGCCCCTGTGGCGCATCACCCGGACAGAGGCGAGCTAAGGCTGTACTCCTGCAGGATTTCCAGCGGGATGATCTCCAGGGTTTTTTGATGGGTCGCCGCCAGGATAATCGGGGGAGCCACACCCGCGCGACGGGCTTCTTCCCAGCGACTGGCGCACAGGCACCAGCGGTCACCCGGTTTCAGGCCAGGAAAGTTGTACAGGGGGTTCGGGGTCATCAAATCGTTGCCCTGCTTGAGCGTAAATTCCAAAAACGCCTGGGTGACCTGAGCACAAACCGTATGCACACCTAGATCATCTGGCCCCGTTTCACAGTAACCCGTGCGATAAAAGCCTGTCAGGGGCGAACGACAGCAAACTTCCAGCGGCGTTCCCAATACGTTCAGCGCGTGCGGCATCGGTCAACGTCCCAATGTTTAACCCCTATTGTACTGGGATGGGGAGGGAACGACATCGGGTAAAGCCCGCCGCCCCACGTACAACCACAGTAAACCTGCAAGTCCTACCACTATCCCCACCACGCTCACAAGTTGGGCCACCCGCCATGGTCCCAGCATCAGGCTGTCTGTGCGCAACCCTTCGATACATAACCGCCCCAGGCTATAACCCGCCATATACACCAACGTCAACGTGCCCGGACGCAAGCGGGGATACCGGAAAAACAAATAGAGCAGCAGGCTCCCCACCAGCAGATTCCAGAGCGATTCGTAGAGAAACGTGGGATGAAAGTATTCAAACTGGCGCAATTCCGGCGGGCGTTTCTCATAAGGAATATACAGTTTCCAGGGCAAATCCGTGGGACTCCCAAACGCTTCGGAATTGAAGAAATTACCCCACCGCCCCAGCATTTGCCCCAGCGCCAGCGATGGCACTAATACATCAGTTAACTGCCACAGAGAAATCTTTTGTCGCCGCGCGTAGATATACGTGATCAACAAACCAGCTAAAATCGCCCCGTGAATCGCCAGCCCTCCATGCCAAATCGCCAGGATTTCCCAGGGATTTTGGGCGTAATAGGACCACTGAAAGATAACGTAGTACAACCGCGCGCCTAACAGAGAACCTATCACCAGCGTCAAAGCTAGATCGCTAATCCATTCAGGGTTGAGTCCACGACGTTTTGCCAGGAATTGGGAGAGATTCAGCCCCAGCAAAACGGCAACTGCAATCAGCGCCCCATACCAGCGAATGGCAAACGGGCCAAATTCCCAGAGATTGGGACCAGGGGAACGGAGAACCATTGGCTAACTCAACCCACTGCGGCTAGGTTCAGTGTAACCCAACCAGTGTCCTTGACAAAGGTCGGGAAATGTGGGAGGTAAAGGGTGTGGTGGCAGGGGGGGATGATTAATCATGACCTATGGCGGCGCACCAAGGGATATGTCACGGCTGCTGACCTACGGCTATGAAGTCAAAATCGGCGAGTATCTGTCCCGAGGTTGGGAATTGATGCAGTCGCAGATTGGGATATTTATCGGCTTTGCAGCGCTGCAGTTTGGCATTGGTGTTGTCCTAGCTCTAATTCCTTTTGGTTCGCTGGCTACTATGATCGTTGGCCCCCCGCTGAGCGCCGGTATGTTCATTGTTGCTTATAAGCAAATGCAGGGTGAGCCGGTGGAATTTTCAGATTGTTTCAAGGGCTTTGAAAAATTTGCCACTTTTTTGTTAGCAGGTTTGGTTTCTGGGCTTTTAATTGGCGTGGGGATGGTGCTGTGTTTGATACCAGGGATTTATCTGGCAACTGGCTATATGTTCACCCAATTGGTGATTATTGACCAGAATCTAGATTTTTGGCCAGCGATGCAAACCAGCCTGCAATTGGTGACAAAACGATTTTTCCCGATATTCGCTTTTTCACTGTTGTTGGGGTTGATTAATCTCGGTGGTACATTGCTTTGTTGCGTGGGACTTTTGCTAACTCTGCCGCTGACATTTTGTGCCCTAACGATAGCTTACATGGACATCATGAATCAGGGAGCATAGCCCAGGTGGAAATTCCCGCCGTTAGATTGCTGAGTCCTGCTGAGAGTCGGAGGAGAGCTGAAGATGCATACAAACGGGACGTCCAGGACTCTGACGCAGTTGTTAGTAGATGGTTACCAGGTAAGACCTGGGGAATTTATTGGTCAGGGATGGGAGGTTGCCCGGTCTCACTGGGTGATATTTAGTGTTTATCTTGTCCTGCTTTTACTCATTGGTCTAGCTCTGTCATTAACGCCCTTCCCAGTTAATTCGATAGTTGGTGTTACACTTGCGTCGCCTCTCAATACTGGTTGGTTCATTTTGGCTTATTATGCGTATCTCCGTAATCAGTCAGTACGACCCCTAGATTTACTGAGAATTTGTGTCCGATTTTTTGACTTCTTGATGACGGATTTGAGCTTTGTTCTGTTCTGTTTGTTTTTATCTGTCATTTTACTGATTATTTCAGCCTTGGCGCTTGTCACTTGTACGAGTATTGCTCTGCTAATCCTAGCTGCCATGCAAGGCGTTGATATTAATGACATTGATATCCAAACCAATTATTTGGACTTAATTGTGGCGGGTATCCTGATGGGGTTATTTATACTAAACGGCTTGATCACTATGGCTTATCTAGGTACAGTTCTCATGTTTAGTAAACTGTTCATCATTGACCAGAATGTAAACTTTTGGCTGGCGATGGTCTGTAGTTGGCGTTTAGTAAAGCAAAATTTCTGGTCTTGGTTTTGGTTCCTTTTGTTGCTAATATTGACCAATTTGGGCGGGGCTTTGCTTTGCGGATTAGGTCTCGGGGTGACGATACCCCTAACATTTTGTTCAATTACTATGGCCTATCTCGATGTCATGAACCGGGCAACATAGATTGATAAAGTTGGTAGTTGATCGGAGAAATAATTTAGGAAAACCACAGGGGGGCTTTGCCCTGCAAGCATAGGTGACTTGGCAATATCTCTCTTGGCCTGATTGGATTGGGTCTATCTCACCGTCATGATGGAAAGTGATTAGCCCTTAGGTATGGTGGGGAGTAGGGTTCTAGGTCCCACCCCCCTAGCGAAAGGCGTTTATGCCGGCGTCACTCCCGCAATCCGTCCCCCTTGCCGCTGGATTTGTTGCAGGCGCTGGGAGAGCTGGTCATAGGGCACGAGAAAGGTCGTGGTCACCCGCCGCACTCGGGGATAGCCGGGTCCAGCTAGACCAACCACTTCCACCCGGTACATGCGGGTGTCTTGCCCCAAGGTTGGACCTTGCCGGGATTGGGAAACAAAGTTTTGGGGCGGACGGTAGGCCCAGGCGTCATTGACCCCCGACGGCGCGACAACCGTGCTGGCCTTGTTCTGGGCGAGTTCCCAGTTCAAGCGGGGATTGGCGTGCTCGAGTTGCGCCCGGTCGCTGTTGGCATAACCCCGGTACAGCCGGAACATGCGGGTAAACCCGACCACCTTTTGGCCTGGCTGCGTCCAGAAGCCCCGGTAGGTTGGCACCGCATTTTCCCCAAAGTTGGCGGCGTACTCGGGACTGTCAATGTAGCTGTCAATTTCCGCGTCATAGCCCTGTTTGTGGTACAGGTCGAGGTGGTAAGCAATTTCGCTCTGGTCGTAAGGGGCGCGGCCCAACAAGTGCTTGTAATTCAACTCGATAAAGCGGTTGTTGGAATTGGGGTAGAAGAATTTTTGTTTATACAATTCGGATTTGGCTAGCGCCCGCACAAACTCCCGCACGGTGATGTTGCCGTTGCGCAATTGGGATTCGGCGTAGGTCAGCCGCTCACTGCTCATCAAATAGTCATTGCCTAGGATTTGCCGGTAGGCAGCGCGAATGATGAAGTCGGTATCGGCGGGGCTGCGCCACTCAATCCGGTCTTGGGGCGAAAA
The DNA here is from genome assembly GCA_025056115.1 of Gloeomargarita sp. SKYG116. Lineage (GTDB taxonomy): Bacteria > Cyanobacteriota > Cyanobacteriia > Gloeomargaritales > Gloeomargaritaceae > Gloeomargarita. Next base: position 48,007 of record JANWVM010000011.1, on the reverse strand, counting down.
ATCACTGATGCCCAAATTGCGGGCGGACGTGGATTGGGTCATCGCTACTACAACTCCACAACGTTCTCGCTTCGCATTGTCTAGGCAAATGAGAAGTCCGTTGCTGAAGCGCCGGTTTTTTGCAATAAAATTTCGCACGCTGTAGCAATTGTTGATGTTGGCGCAGAGGGTATTCGGGGCGGCGGTTGGTGTCAGTCGGTCTGGTCAATTGCCAGAGACGGTGCAAAAGTACTGGTGAGTTTGGCTGTAGCTCACAGGCAGCAACCGAAACCCTAGACGTTTCCACGTTGATGGCTTCCCAAGGGCGACAACCTAAATGTTTTCTGCTATGGTTGCTATCCCAGGGTTCCCTAGTTACTAGTCGCCTGTCCCACCCAACGTCTCAAGGAACTGCTCCGACAATTTCCCCGTTGGTGAATCCGGATACACCAGTTCCACCACCGTATGCACGTTGCCGCGCGGGTTGAAATCAGCTTTGAGCTGTACGGCTAGGGGTGCCACTGCGGCCACAAAGTCATCTAGGATTTGGTTGGCTGCCGCCTCATGAGAGATTTGCTTATCCCGGTAACTGTTGATGTAGAGCTTGATGGATTTGAGTTCCACCAGTTTCTGGTCAGGGATGTAATCCAGATAGATGGTGGCAAAGTCAGGGTAGCCGGAAAACGGGCATTTGCAGGTAAACTCCGGCAGCGTGATATGAATCCAGTAACGCCGACCAGGACGGGGATTAGGAAACGTGATCAACGTCGCTTCCCGGATGATGCGCTCACCATAGGGTTCGGAAACAGCCGCCATCGCAACTCCCGCAACGCCTCTCCCTCACTCTAACACGGCGCTTTACACCACTATTAACAAAACTTCATCTTATTTCTCATTCTGTCTTATAGTAAACAATAAGGTCGTGGTGACCTGACGGTTTTGGAGGAGTTGTGTTCATGGTTGCGACCCCGGTGTTGCGTCTGCCGCCGAAGGAGTATCTGGTTGCGCCGGCCAGTGTATGGAATCCCACCTTTGCCATTTTCTGCTTGGCGTTGGGGTTGGCGGTCAGTTCCGCGTTGGGGTACTGGTGTTGGGGCTGGTGGCCGCCGGTATGTTTTGGGTGCAATGTCTTGGCGCTTCACCTGGCCGGGACGGTGATCCATGACGCCTCGCATCAAGCGGCCCACCAGAATCCGGTGATAAATGCCGCAATGGGCCATGTGAGTGCGTTGATGCTGGGGTTTACGTTTCCGGTGTTTACCCGGGTACACATGCAGCACCACGCCCACGTCAATGACCCGAAAAACGACCCGGACCACTTTGTATCCACAGGCGGGCCGCTGTGGTTGATTGCCGCACGCTTTTTCTACCACGAAATCTATTTCTTTCAACGGCGGTTGTGGCAGGGCTATGACTTGTGGGAATGGGCGATTAGCCGGTTGATAGTGGCAGGGGTAATTGGGGCCGCCTGTTATTACGGTTTCCTGGGCTACATCATGAATTTTTGGTTTTCGCCGGCGCTGGTGGTGGGGTTGGCTCTAGGACTGTTTTTTGACTATCTACCCCATCGCCCGTTTCGGGAACGGGGTCGCTGGACGAACGCCCGTGTCTATCCCAGCCGCATTTGGAATTGGTTAATCCTGGGCCAAAATTACCACTTGATTCATCATCTTTGGCCTTCCATTCCCTGGTATCACTACGAGCGGGTTTATCATTTGATGAAACCAACGTTGACGGCCCACGGCTCGCCGCAAACGCTGGGGTTATGGGAAGATTCGCGCAGTTTCCTGAGCTTTTTGTACGACTTGTTTATTGGCATTCGCTGGCAGGCTCACGCCACCGACCCGCAATCGCCGCCCGAATCTGCTTGAAAACGGTTTCAACGTCCGATGCGGCGTCAATCCGGCAGATGCGTTGGGGATACTGTTTTGCTAAGGCTTGGTAGCCCTGGCGCACGCGCTCGTGGAAGGCAAAGGATTCCTGTTCAATGGCGTTCAGGTCACCCCGCCCCCGCGCCCGCCGGAGTCCCACTTCTACTGGCACATCCAACCACAGGGTCAAATCGGGCATGAGTCCCCCCGTGGCAATGGTGTTGACCTGGTCAATCAGGTGTAAATCCATCCCCCGGCCATATCCCTGGTAAGCCACGGTGGAGTCAGTGTAGCGGTCGCACAGGACCACTTGGTGCGTTTGCAAAGCCGGTTGCAGGACTTCGGCGATGTGGGTGGCCCGGTCAGCAGCGTACAGGAGTAATTCGGTGCGGTGCGGTAAGCGGTGGTGTAATAGCAACTGGCGCAGGGACTGGCCGAGTTCAGTGCCGCCGGGTTCCCAGGTGGTGAGGACTGTGTGACCCTGGCGCTGCAACCAATCGGCTAGCAGGTGCATTTGGGTCGTTTTGCCAGCGCCTTCGATCCCTTCGAGGGAGATAAACCAGCCCGGCATAAGGGTCTCGGTCAGCAAAGTCCTCATGCTACCATAACCAAATAGCCGGCGGCATAGCCAAGTGGTAAGGCAGAGGTCTGCAAAACCTTCATTCCCCAGTTCGAATCTGGGTGCCGCCTTGGGGAAACTGGACGGGGGGTAGTATCATAAAGGACAAAATCCATGTCCATCACGGAAGAGAACTGCTTATGTCCCACCCTGCTTCCCCCGTTGTGCTGGTGATTTTAGATGGTTGGGGTTACCGGGAGGAACCGACGGCTAATGCCATTGCTCGGGCAGCCACGCCGGTGATGGATAGTCTTTGGCAGATTTATCCCCACACACTACTGCAAGCGTCAGGGCGGGATGTGGGCCTGCCGGCTGGACAAATGGGTAACTCAGAAGTGGGCCATTTGAACCTGGGGGCAGGACGGGTGGTGCCGCAGGAGTTTGTACGGATTTCCGATGCGGCGGCAGAAGGCGTGTTTTTACGTCATCCGGTATTGCTTGAACTAGCGGAACGGGTACGACAACGGGGTGGCAATTTGCACCTGGTGGGCTTATGTTCAACGGGAGGGGTGCATTCCCATTTAGACCATCTGCTAGCGTTACTGGATTTTGCCAAGGCGCAGGGGTTTGACCAGGTGTGCGTGCATGCCATCACAGACGGGCGGGATACGTTGACCACTGCTGGGCAGGAGTATTTAGGACAGGTACAGGCCTATTTGGAGCAGTTGGGGATTGGCAAGATTGCAACGGTCAGCGGGCGGTACTATGCAATGGACCGGGATAAGCGCTGGGACCGGACGCAAGCGGCTTACCAGGCGATGACCACCGACGGACCGGGCAAGGGGATTGATGCGGTGGAATTGCTCCAGACGAGTTACCAGGATGGGGTCACCGATGAATTTATCCCGCCGGTGCGGTTGGCGCCGGGAGCTATCCAAGCAGGGGATGGCGTTATCTTCTTCAACTTTCGACCGGACCGGATGCGGCAACTGGTGCGGGCGTTTGTAGACCCGGCATTTACCGGCTTTCCCCGTGAGCGCATCGAACCGTTAGATGTGGTGACCATGACGGAATACGACTCTAGTTTGGGCGTGCCCGTCATCTTTCCTCCCCAAAACCTGAACAACTTGTTAGGGGAAGTGATTGCCCAGCACGGGTTAAAGCAGTTGCGCACGGCGGAAACGGAGAAGTATGCCCATGTGACCTATTTCTTCAACGGCGGGCGTGAGCAACCCTTTGAGGGGGAAGACCGGGTGATGATTCCCAGTCCCCAGGTACCCACCTATGACTTGGCACCAGCCATGTCGGCAGAGGCCGTGACGGACACGGTGGTGAATGCCTTAGCATCCCGCGCGTACAACTTCATTGTGGTCAACTACGCCAACCCGGACATGGTGGGGCATACGGGACAAATGGATGCGGCAGTGACGGCGATTGAAACGGTGGACCGCTGTGTGGGACGGGTGTTAGCGGCGGCGAGCCAGGTGGGGGCTACGGTGCTGATTACAGCCGACCACGGCAATGCGGAAGTGATGGCGGACGAGCAGGGTCATCCCTGGACAGCTCACACCACCAACCCGGTGCCGTTTATTGTGGTGGAAGGGGAAGGGGCCAAAATTCCTGGGCATGGCGGTGAGGTGAAACTGCGGCAGGGGGGACGCCTAGCCGATGTCGCGCCAACGGTGTTGCAGATTTTGGGGTTGCCGCAACCGCCAGAAATGACTGGTCAGTCCTTGATTGCCCCAGCGGATTACGAAATTATCCCGGCGGCGGAGTTACTGGCGGGACGAACCAGCTAAAAAATTCCTGCACGTAGGGGTGGAGTTCTGGCTCCAGGTAATAAAAACTTTCACCTCGGTCGGTAAATTCCCAGAAATCTTCGCCCGTGGTGAGCAATTCCTCACAGATCACCTGCACGCGGCTGTAGGGTTCATGGTGCATATCTTGAAAAATCAATTCGGCCCACTGTTTATCCCCGCGACTGAGGTAATAGGCGGCCAGTTTCACTTGAGATTTGCGCACGCCCCGCGAGGACTGCTCCTGTTGCTCGCTTTCCGGGTCCTGGTCCACCTTGAGAAAAATATCTAGAAGCTGCCGGTGGGTTGGTTCTGCCAGTTGCGCACAGGTTCGCACTAGATGACCCAGGTCATAGGCAAACACTTCACACAGGAAATACAAGTGGGTTTTATGGGCAATCAGGCTGTAGTAACGAAAATGCTGGGCAATCTCAATAGCAATGTCATCACAACCCTGCAACAGAGCTTGTTCAGCGAGCAGGCGGTATTGCTTGATGATGTTATAGCCAGCGCGAATATCCCGTTGATTAATAACCGCGCGCAGGTAAGTATTAAAAAATTTCACTGTCAAATGTACCAGTGATGCCTGCCCTAAATCCAGCGCTTGTTCACCGATTTCCCGTGTGTAAATTCCTACCAATGTGCAGGTTTCTGCCGAGACCAACAGTGAGTTTGCCAAAATGCCCTGGTATTGCCGCAGGATTTTTACTTCCAGCCAGAGTTTTTGTTTCTCAATCTCCCGCAATTTCACCGCATCTACGGAAATAAAATCAGGGTCTTTGTACACAGCGGGTGTGAGGCGAAACCACAAGTCAGGTAACTGGGATTTGTGTTCACCGTAAAAAATGGCCAAGTCCCGCAGGCTTTCCAAGCACCCCAGGATAATCGCCTGGTCTCTTTGTTGGAGAGCGCTAATAGCAATCGAACGAAATTCTCCCAAGGCGGATAGGCAGTGGCGATGATTGCGTTGAATCGCCTGAAGAGATGTTATCTTGCTCAATTTCTGCATGATGCCCTGCCGGACTTGTCGCTCCAGGTTTTGAATGATGGAACTGGGTTGGAGAAAATCCAGCACAAAAATGAAGTAGGGAATCAAGATGATAAACGACAAGCTCCCCAGGCACAAATTCAATGCCACCAATCCAAACGGCATGGGGTCAAAGGCAAACGCCAGCGTCGTCCAGACACTAATGAGATTGGCCAGGATGAGAAACAGAATGGTCAGCCAGTTGACCCGCTCCCGCAAAAATAACTCGGTGACTTTGGGGCTAAATCGTTCAGCGCTCAATTGCACGACGATGGCTACAGCGGAGATGGTAAAGCCCAAAACTCCCGCCAACACTTCTGCCAGCGTCCCGACAAAGCCAGCCAAAGAGTCTTGTTGTTGAATGCGCGGGATGATCCAGCCAGCTCCCGGCCCGAGTAACCACCCCACCAAAACTAACAACCCTACCCACACAACCCATCGGTATTTCATCTCCCACCCGCCAATCCCGCCAGCAGCAGCCAGGCCAAGCCGTTAATTCGCCCATCAAACAAGGTCACATCCAGGCCATGGAATAAGGTGATAGCCACAAACGCCAACCACATGCCGCCGTACCAGGGCTGCCTGCTGCGTTGCCAGTGCCACCACCCCTGGGCTAACACCCGTCCCACGAGATACATCAACAGCGCTGTCGTCCAGACCCCTGTTTCCACAAGTAACATGACCCAGACGTTATGGGGATGCCCGACCCAACTCTGGGTGCTTTGGCGATAGAGCGTTGGGAAATAGCGCAACCCCCAGCCCCACCAAGGACGTTGTAGAAAGGCGTGCCACGCCACTTGCCATTGCACCGTGCGTAAATCTTCTGCCTGGCCAGTCAGGTACTTGGGAATGCGCCCCCACAACACCTCCGGCACCACTAGCCGCCAGCCTGGCCAATCCCAACCCGCTGCTATCACCGCCAGCCCCAGTAGCAGGAGCAAAGCGCTGACCCCGTAGCGCCGGTAAGCCCAACTTAACCCCAGCCCTATCACCCACGCCACCGCTAGTCCATTGAGGGAACGGGTCAATACCAGCGCCAGTAATGTTAAACCCGCAGCCGCATGCCATCCCCACCGCGCCCAAGACTTGACCGGTGCTTGCCACGCCAACCCCAGTTGCACAAACAACATCATCACGCAGTAGGACGCCATGACATTGGCATCACTAAATACTGAATCAATGCGTCCGGGAATACGGGGATGCCAATTCATCTCCACCCCTAAAATCGTCAGGGTCCATGGCCTGCTTACCAGCGCCTGGGCTAGGCCAATGCCAGCAACGACCACTGCTGTACTCCCCATGATGGTCAACAACAATGACATGCGCGCCGGGGTCAAATAGGAACGCAGCGCTAGAAAAAACGCAAAAAAGGGGATGAAATTCCCTAGACCCAAAAGAGCCGTTCCGGGCGCGGGCGACTGCCAGGCGCTAAACAGTAATCCCACCGCCACGGTCAACCATAGCCAAGTGTCCTGGTCGCGGAGTAAAGCCCGACCCTGGCGCACCCAGAGGGTCACCATGCCGCCAGCCCAGAGCGCCAGCCCCAGCACCGACCAGAAGGGCAATATGCCTAGGCCGATGGCCAACCAATCTAAGCGGGCGCCCAAGTTAACGATTCATCCCGCAAGAGTCGGATTTGAGCCAGGGTCAGTACGGCTGGGATTACCCGTGCGTAGTTCGTAGCGATGGCGCTCCAACCCAATTCCGCCAAAAACCACCCCCACAATACAGGACCAAGTAATGCCGTCACACCCCGTACCATCACCATGCGGGCGCCTTGCACCAGAGCTGTGTAGCCTGCCAGTTTCCGCAACAAAACCGCTCGCAACACTGAACCTAGCGCCACCACGCTGCCCTTTTTCAAAAAGGCTTGCACCATTTCCCGTTGCCAAGGCCCTGCTAATTCTTGGGTCAATTCCGCCTGCAACTGTTCTCGCTGGTGAGCCGGCAATTGGTTCCATGACCGCTGCAGGACATGCAGGAAAATCTCTGACTCCAAATCTTGAACGCTCAGCTCTTCCGTGCAGGGCAGCTTTAAATACTGGCACACCCGCAACAGGATTTCGTAATAGCTGAGCTTGTCTGCCTGTCCCCGCAACACGGTCAAACCGTCTGCCGCTAAAAAGCGCAACCGCGCCGCCAGCATATCCAGCCATGCGTCTCGGTCTTGGGACTGGACCATCTCCGGCGGCGGTGTACAGAGGTAGTCCAGCGGGTTAAACCGACGACTGAACAAAATCTGGGTCAAATCCTGTAACTCCTCCACCGTTGCCAGTTCCAAGACAGCCCGTAGGTCATCAGCCATGGGAGTGCCCACAATTGCCAAACAATTGTTTACGAACCATCATACTACCCCGCACAGGCCGACACCAACTGCACCGACCGCACCTGGGTTAAATCAGTCCATGCCCCTTGAGCGTCATACCGGCGCAGCAACCCCTGGTGACCCCACACCAACCCCAGCAAAAACGGCTGTCCCCGGGGAATCACCGGCGGTATGAAAACACCCGTATCTGGTCGTAACGGCAACCACCGGTACCCCTGCCCGTCGTAGTAGTTCCCCTCCTGGCGTTGTCCTGTCCACGTCCACCTTTCCGCATCCAACTCCAGATGCAGGTGTGCTGTCCGGGCATCCCAGGTGAGGGTGAGTTGACCGGTAAGAGCAGCAGGTGTCCGCCAATCTGGGTAGAGCTGCGTGACAAGCGGGTAAGTCGTAGGCAATGGTTTCGTCACTGGTCGTTGTTCTGGAATGAGCGTCAGCCGGTCTAAGACGCTGTTTTGGTAAACGATGGCGCAGCGCACCCGGTCATCCCCTTGAATCAAGCCCAATTCTGCTCCGAAATCCCCAAACGGCCCCCATTGCAACGACCCCTGGGAAAAGGCCCCATCCGCGAACAGTAAGATACCCCGTCCCAGCGTGCGGTACACCAACACCCTTTCGCTGCCGTCAACCCGAATGGTTTGCCGGATGGTTGTCCCGTCATCGAGCGCCTCCAATGTCACCACACTGGGGCGTTTGGCTAGCAGGACACCGGTTGGGGACATATCGCTAAAGGCACCCCGCCATTCCCCCAAGTTCTGGAGCAAACACTGCCACTGAGGTGGGTAGTCAGGTAATAGTTGCATCCACTAGTGCTCAATAGTTCCTGAGAAATAGCCTTTGGCTTTTTCGGTATATTATGGGGTTTCATATTAAAGTTACCAGTTCTCATCTCCTTTGGTGACCAACAAGCTGTTGGCAGACTACGAGCAGGACTTTCTAACTCGGTCGCCTATGCCTGTTCTGCCTCGGGTCGCAGGGCACAGTCTCCTTCCTGGGTTTCCGATGGTATGCAACCAAAGTTTTGCATGCAGATTGAAGACTTGCAGGCGAATTGTAACTGGCAGCAATTAGAGTGACATAACTAAGTCATCTCTATATTTCATCTCCTAGGTCGCAGGTCAAAGTTCCGTTGCAGTTTTGCCTGTAACAAAAAGCACCTTAGCCGTTCTATCCTTCAGTGATTTGGTCATATCCCAATAACCTGTCATACAAACTTAGCAGGACATAGGGAGTAAAGCCCCTCTAATACTTTGTCTAGCTCTCCCTTGAAATCAAGCGGGCAACGCGATTCGAACGCGCGACATTCACCTTGGCAAGGTGACGCTCTACCACTGAGCTATGCCCGCAAAGTGCTCTATCTATTCTAACCAGTCAGGCGTCAGTGTCAACGGGCATCCGGCAGGTCAGCCACGCGGGGCAACGACGGCGTATAGGACGTTCGCAAGGCTCGCACCTGACGCATCAGACTGGCCATTTCCAGGGCATTCATCGCGTACTCCCAGCCTTTGTTGCTCTTGACGCCGGCGCGTTCGATGGCCTGCTGCAAGTTATCCGTGGTGAGCACTCCAAAAATCACTGGTACCCCAGTTTGGAAACTGGCGGCGGCAATGCCCTTGGCCACCTCAGCAGCCACGTACTCGAAATGGGGGGTATCGCCGCGAATCACCGCTCCCAAGCAAATCACCGCATCGTAGCGCTGGGATTGGGCTAGTTGATGGGCCACAACCGGTATCTCGAAGCTCCCCGGCACCCAAAAGTAATCCACCTGGGTTTCCAGGTTCACGCCGTGCCGTTGCAGCGCGTCCCGACAGCCCTCTAGTAGCTTGCCGGCGATGAGATCGTTAAACCGCCCGATGACAATGGCGAGCCGCAGGCCCTCGACATCGGTAAACGTGCCTTCAAAAATTGCCATTAGACCAGAAACACGTCCATCAACCCGATGGCAAATATCAGTAGCACCCAGACGCCAGCCCCCAGGTAGACCAGTCGCTGGTAACGTTGCCATTCGCCAGGGGTCGCTAGCACCACCGGCACAGCCACCACTAGCACAAATGTCAGCAGCACCAACAGCAAAACCAGCGCCTGAAACACTATTGTCATGGTTTTTTGCTCCCAACACAGCCCATCTACCAGGCTATCAAAAAGCGGGTGGCCCGCAACGCTCAACCATACTACAATGCTCAATAACTTACGCGGGTGGGGTGGATGATGACCGTCGCAACGGACTGCTGGCAGGGCATTGATTACTTTGGGACAACGTGGCCGGACTGGTCGCATTATGGGCAACGACCGGCGGTGGAGGCAACGACAGGCAGCATTCGCAACCCCCACGACCCGCAAGCGGTTTACCAGACGCTGCTGGCTGCGGATGCCCTGCGTTACTTGGTGCTGCAAATGACGGCAACCAAAGCCTCGGGCCACCCTGGGGGTTTTGCCAGTTGCGCGGAAGCGATTGCCGCCCTGTTCATGCTGGGCCACAAGAACATCCCAACGGAAGTGGGCCACCATGCGCCAGGGTTTTACGCGGCGTTGTTCTTGGATGGCTCACTGGAAGCGATGGGGATTCACACGGTAGCCCAACTGCGAGAGCGCTTCCGGGAAATGCACGGGTTGCTGGGGCACTTGTCGGGCGCGATTCCGGGAGTCATTGGGCCAGCAGGTCCCTTGGGCCAAGGGCAACATTTTGCGATGGCGGGGGCGTATCTCTACCCCGATGTGCTATTTCCGGTGACGATTGGGGATGGGGGGCTAGGGGAACCCTACGTCATGAGCAGCTTTTTGCATTTCCACACCGCGTTTCCCCAGGTGACGAATTTCTTGCCCATCCTGGTCTGGAACGGCTATAGCCAGGAACACCACAGCATGAATGCAACAGCGGACAACGCCGCCATGGAACGCTACTGGCGCGCCCACGGGTTTGACGCGGTGGTTTTGGTAGATGCCAAGGACTTCGATGACCAGGGGCAACCGGGAGATTACGTCGACAGCACTTTGTTTGGCTTTGCGCAACGGTTGCGGTTTACGGAAGCGGTCCTCAGCGGGTTGGACCAGGCAGCCCAGAGCGCCCTCGGGGGAAAATTAACGGTCTTCATCCTGAAGCAACTGAAAGGGGCCGGGGTACATGCGCGGGGCGCCAAAGCCCACAACCTGTATGCTCAGCACACCCTGGAGAATCCAGACATTGTACGGGCATTGCAGCAGCGGGCTTTGCCGGTAGAAGCCTGGGATTTGGTGCGGGAGAACTTTCGGCGAGCTGGGGGTGGTCCGGCAGCCCAGGTTGCGGTAACGGAATCGGTGCGCCCCTTGCCGCCCTTGCCCCTATTCACCCACCAGGAATTTCCCATCGGCGAAAAACAGGTGGCGACGACAGCCGTGGGGAAGTTAGTCGTGCAACTGGGGCAAAGCGACCCGAAATTTTTGGTGACTAACGCTGACGGCAATGAAGCGTCAGGGATTGCCAATATCAATCAGGGGCTGAAGGTGATTCACCCAACGGCAGACCCGCTGTATAACCAGTCGCCCCAGGGCCAGGTCTATGAACCCTTGAGCGAAGATGCCTGTGCGGGCTTGGCGGCGGCGGTGTGCCTGTTGGGGGGACGGTCGCTGTGGTGCTCCTATGAATCCTTTGCCATTAACGGGCTACCCATCTGGCAAACAGTAACCCAGGCGATGGCGGAATTGCGGCGACCCACGCCTTCGACGATTGCCTTGTTTACAGCGGGGGCGCTAGAGCAGGGGCGCAATGGCTGGACGCACCAACGCCCGGAAATTGAAGCCTACTACATGGCCCTGATGCGCAACGGGAATGTGTATCCGGTGTTTCCCCCTGATGCGAATTGCGCCCAAGCGGCCTACCTGTGGGCGGTGACCACGTTCAACAAAGGCATCGCCATTTTTGCCAGTAAAACGCCGTTGCCGGTGCGCACGACCTGGGAGCAGGCGCAGCAGGCGGTCGCCCAGGGAGCTGTTGTCTTGCAAGAGACGCCGGGAGAACGGCTGGTGGTGCTGGCGGTGGTGGGCGATTTGGTCTTGATACCAGTATTTGCGGCGGCGGCCCAGTTGCAAGCCCAAGGTATTGGCACGCGCATTGTCAGCTTGGTGAACCTGCGGCGGTTGTGTCGCCCCAGTGATGTGGCCTGGTCCACCTGCGCCGAACCGGATGGGGAATTTATGGACGATGCCACCTTTGCCCAACTATTTACGGGTGATGCGCTGTTGGGAATTAGCGGGGGGCCGGTGACAACACTAGAACCCGTCCTGTTACGCGCGCAGATGCCCCGGCGGGATGCCATCGGCTGGCGGCGAGGAGAAACAGCGGCGTCTCCTGACCAATTGCTGGCCTACAACGGGTTGAGCGCCGAACAGATTGTCCAGCGGGTACATTCCCTGTTGTAGTGGGCGTTACCAACGTTGGGCAAGGCTCACTGTTATCTTGTGGGAGTTGTAGTTGTAGGATAGGGCAATTACTGAGGATGGCAGGGCAGTCAACAACTCCAGCGGCGATCAAGCTAAGTGATGTCTTTTCCCCCGAGGAGCTGGCAGCTTTGAACCGGCGCTCGGATGTCAAAGGATGGCGGCAATTGTTGGCCCACTTGGGCATTTTAGTTGGAAGCGGGCTACTGTGGCACGGGGCCTGGACGCAGGGGATGCTCTGGGGTTGGCTGGCGTTGCCCCTGTATGGCTTTAGCCTAGCGACCATGTTTGCCGCTGTCCATGAGTGTGTCCATCGCACGGCGTTTGCCACTCCCTGGTTGAACGATGCGGTGGCCTGGGTCGCTGGCGTATTGTCGTTTTACAACAGTGCGTTCTATCGCCGTTATCACCAGTGGCATCACCGCTATACGCAGATTCCTGGTAAAGACCCCGAACTGGAAGACCCCGTACCCACGAACTGGCGGATGTATCTGTGGCAGTTGAGCGGGATTCCCTGGTGGTGGGGAAAAGTGCGGGGTCACCTGCGGGTGCTGCTGGGGAATTTTCAGGGATGTCCCTACATTGCTCCCGAAGCCCAGGCGACGGTGCGGCGTTCGACGGCGGCGCAGTTAGCGGTTTATGCCCTGGCAATAGCCCTATCGGTCTGGGCGGGCCAGCCGTGGTTTCTCATGGACTGGGTCGTGCCGCTAGCGGTGGGACAACCGTTTTTGCGCTTTATCTTGCTGGCAGAACACACGGGTTGTAGCTACGACAGCAACCCCCTGACCAACACGCGCACGACGTTGACCGGGTGGCCGGTGCGGTTGTTGATGTGGAATATGCCGTTTCATGCCGAGCACCATTTCTGTCCGGCAATTCCCTTTCATGCCTTGCCCCAGGCGCATCAAAAGTTGCGGGACAAGTGGGTGCATCTAGCGCCTGGCTACATCGCCGCCAACCGGGAAATCGTCGCCCAGTTTCCGGGATGACCGGGGTTTGGACGGCCCAAGATGTGACGCTGCAATGTGGAATCCAGTTGCCGCGGGTGCAGGTCGTCTATCAGACCTACGGGGAACTTTCGCCCCGGCGGGATAACGTGGTGCTCTACCCCACGTCCTATGGCGCTCAGCACACGGACATCGAATGGTTGATTAGCCCGGATGGGATTCTCGACCCGAGCCGCTGGTTTATTGTGATTCCCAATATGTTGGGCAACGGGTTGTCCAGTTCGCCCAGCAACGGCGGGTTACCGGGCCTGGCGGAACAGGGGTGTGTGGTGACCCACTGGGACAATGTGACGTTGCAGGAACGGTTGCTGCGGGAGGTCTGGGGCATTGAACGGCTGGCGCTGGTGTACGGCTGGTCCATGGGAGCGCAACAGGCCTACCATTGGGGAGCTTTATATCCTGACCGCGTCGAACGCATGGTTGCCCTGTGTGGCACAGCCCGCACCACGCCCCACAACCGGGTGTTTCTGCTGAGTTTACGGGCAGCGCTGACGGCAGACCCGGCGTGGGATGGGCAAACGTTCCAGGGCGTACCCGAGCGGGGCTACCGGGCCTTTGCCTGTATTTACGCCAGTTGGGCGGCTTCCCAGGCGTTTTATCGTGCCGAGCTCTACAAACAACTGGGCTACCGGGATTTGGAAGACTACCTGGTGCGGGGATGGGAAGCGAACTACCGGCGACGGGACCCCAGGGATTTGCTGGCGATGATTGACACCTGGTTGCACTGTGACGTAGGCAACAATCCCGTTTACCAGGGAGACTACGAGCGGGCACTGCGTTCCATTCGGGCCAAAACCCTGGTGATGACCTGCACGACAGATTTGTACTTTCCCCCAGATGACTGCGCCGCCGAAGCTGCCTTGATCCCTAACGCCACGTTTCGGTTGATTGATTCCATCTGGGGCCACCGAGCGGGGAATCCCTGGCAACATCCCCCCGATGCCGCTTTTATTCGCCAGGTGGTGCAGGAGTGGTTGGCTACCGAAGGCATTTTGTGTTTTTGACGACACTTTGGCGGGCGCTTTCCCCGGTTTAATAGCCGTTAATTCGAGAGCAACGGTTTTTCCCATGACCCAGACTCTATCGGCGCTGGCGCAAGCGCGCGGCATTCGTTACTTTTTGATTTCGTTTACTGATTTGTTTGGCATTCAGCGGGCGAAGCTGGTGCCGGCAGCGGTGATTGACACGATGCAAACGGCCGCTGGCTTTGCGGGATTTGCCGCTTGGTTGGACATGACGCCGGCGGATGCGGATGTGTTTGCACGGGCCGATGCAGCAGCGTTGATGCCCTTGCCCTGGCAACCGGACGTGGCCTGGATGCCGGCGGACTTGGCCACCGTCAAAGGCGACCCTTTGCCCCAAACACCCCGGCTGGTTTTGAAACGGGTGCTGGAGCAGGCGCAGGCGCTCGGTTACCGGGTGAAAACGGGTGTCGAGTGTGAGTATTTTCTGGTGTCACCGGATGGGGAATCGCTGGCGGATGGGTTCGACCGGCAGAGCAAACCTTGTTATGACCAGCAGGCCTTGATGCGGCGGTTTGCGGTGATCAGTGAAATTTGCGATGCCATGCAGGCGCTCGGGTGGGGAGCTTACCAAAACGACCACGAAGACGCCAACGGTCAATTTGAAATGAACTGGCTCTACGACGATGCCCTGGTGACCGCCGACCGGCACGCCTTTTTCAAGTACATGGTGAAGTCAATTGCGGAAAAACACGGGCTGCGGGCCACCTTCATGCCCAAACCTTTTGCCCATCTCACTGGCAATGGCTGTCACTTGCACCTGTCCGTGTGGGATGCCGCAGGCGCAATGAATTTGTTTCATGACCCCCAAGACGAAATGGGTTTGTCGCGCTTGGCCTATCACTTCATCGGGGGAGTCTTGCATCATGCACCGGCCCTATGCGCTTTTACGAACCCCACTGTGAACTCCTACAAGCGCATCAATGCTCCCGTCACCCGTTCCGGTGCCACCTGGTCCCCCACCACCATCAGTTACAGCGGCAACAATCGCACCCATATGATTCGTATTCCCGACCCAGGGCGGTTTGAACTGCGCTTGGCCGATGGCGCCGCCAATCCCTATCTCTTTGTGGCTGCTGTCATTGCCGCTGGGTTGGATGGCATTAAGGAACAGCGCGACCCCGGCCCTCGGTGCGACAACAACAACTACACGGACCCCCTACCCCCCGAGCAATACCCGTCCCTACCGGGCAATCTGTTAGACGCGCTGCGGGCTTTGGAACGCAACACCACCCTGACCACTCTCCTTGGAGAGAACTTTGTGGAGTCCTATCTCAAGCTCAAGTACCGGGAGTGGCAGGAGTTCCACAGCCAGATTACCCCGTGGGAACGGGAGTACACGTTGGATTGCTAGTAAACCAAAAATTAACTGGCATTTTTTGCGGCCTGCAACACCTGGGCAAACGTATCTGGATCAAAGATGCTCATCTGGGCCAGCATTTTGCGGTTGAGAGCAATGTTGGCTTTGTGGAGTTGACCAATGAACTGACTATAGGACAGGCCCGCAGGACGAGTGGCCGCATTGATCCGGGCAATCCAGAGCTGGCGAAAATCCCGCTTTTTCTCCCGCCGGTGCCGGTAGGCATACCGCAGGGCCTTCATTACTCGTTGATTCGCAGTGCGGAAAAGGAGAGAGGCTGCCCCCCGGTACCCTTTGGCCAGTTTCAGAATTTTCTTGCGCCGTTTGCGAGCGACATTTCCCCTCTTAACACGCATGGTCGTTCCCCTACCGTACTAACATCAACCGCACATTGGCCATATCTTGTTCACTGACCGATACCATCTGAGCTAGCCGCCGCTTGCGTTTACTAGTTTTTTTCTGCAATAGGTGGTTGCGCATGCTTTGCCGTCGCACGATCTTGCCGCTGCCGGTCACCTGAAAGCGCTTTGCCGCCGCTTTGCGCGTCTTGAGCTTTTGCTTAGACATGGCCCCTGATAAAGTCACAATTTTTAATCTTACAACTGCCGCAATAAAAATGCAAGTTCTCAGCCAGGCGTCAGACCAGCTTCGCGGGCTGCTTGGGCTACAGCTTGAGCGACAGTCGGCACTACCCGGGAGTCAAACACAGATGGGATAATGTACTCCCGTTGTAATTCTTGGGGAGTGACTAAACTAGCGATAGCTCGTGCTGCTGCGAGGTATAGCTCTGGAGTAAGATGTCGCACGCGGCTGTCTAAGGCTCCCCGAAAAATACCCGGAAATGCGAGTACATTGTTAATCTGATTGGGGTAATCACTCCGGCCGGTAGCAATCACCGCAACCTTGTCTTCAATCCACTCCGGCTGGATTTCGGGCACGGGATTGGCCATGGCAAACACAATCGGGTCGGGGGCCATGGTGTGGATCATTTCGGGAGTGACTGCGCCGGGCACACTCAATCCAAGAAACACATCAGCATCTACGAGGGCATCGGCCAGCGTTCCGGTCTGAGCAACAGCAAAGGCGCGTTTCATCGGGTGCAAGTCGTCCCGTTCTGTACTGACAATGCCCTGCGAATCACATAGGATAACTCCCTGCGCCCCTGCTTGTTTCAGCAATGCTGCCACCGCTAACCCCGCTGCCCCTGCCCCGTTGATGACGATCCGCACGCGCTCTAGGGATTTTCCCACCCAGCGCAAGGCATTCAGCAACGCCGCTAAAGTCACCACTGCAGTACCATGCTGGTCATCGTGAAACACAGGGATATCCAATTCCTGTTGCAGGCGCTGCTCAATTTCAAAACAGCGGGGTGCGCTAATGTCTTCTAAGTTCACACCCCCAAACACTGGCGCTAAATACTTAACTGTGTTCACAATTGCTTCCGGGTCTTGGGTATTCAAGCAAATGGGAAAGGCATCAATACCGGCAAATTCTTTGAAGAGCATGGCTTTGCCTTCCATGACCGGCAGCGCTGCGTATGGCCCCAGATTCCCCAGCCCCAAAACTGCACTACCATCAGTGACAATGGCCACGCAATTTTGTTTGATGGTGAAGCGATAAACCTGGTCAGGATTTTGGGCAATTTCCGCACACACTCGCCCGACACCGGGAGTATAGGCCATTGCCAAATCAGCCCGATTTTTTAAGGGAATTTTGCTCTGCAGGTGAATTTTTCCCCCCTGGTGCAATTTAAACGTTCGGTCGTCCACGCTCAGCAACCGCACGTTGGGCAAGGCTTTGAGGGTGGCGATGATTTGTTCTTCATGTTCTGGACCGGTCGCATCAATCGTAATCTCTCGTACTGCCCGCTGCCGGGTTTGTTCAATGAGATTAATTGGCCCCAAATTTCCCCCAACTTCGCCAATCGCTTGCAGGACTGATGCCAACTGTCCCACGCGGTTGGGTATTTCAATCCGTACAGTTAGGCTAAAGCTGGGACTCGGGGTCAGAGAGGTCATGGAAAGGCAGCCATTGCAGTCCGTTGTTCACCCTATCGCAATATCCACAGATAAAACGTTCAACCCGAACCCCTAGACTTCAAAACGCTGTTTCAGGCGCGTCGCTTTGCCCACCCGTTTGCGTAGGTAATACAGTTTGGCTCGCCGCACCACCGACTTGCGCAACACTTGAATACTGGCAATCCGAGGCGAATGCACTAAAAACACCCGCTCAACCCCAACGCCCTGAAACGTTTTGCGCACCGTGATACTCAAATTCACGCCGGTTCCCCGCCGGGCGATAACGACGCCTTCGTAGGGCTGTACCCGTTCCTTGCCCCCTTCTTGAATGACAACCCCAACCCTTACCACGTCTCCCACATCAATCTGGGGCAAGTCCGATTTAAGGTACTCGGCCTCAATCGAACGAATAATCGCCTGGGCGTTCATGGTGGTAACTCAATTTGTGACAATCCCCAATCATACGCCAATTTTTTTAGCTTGTCCAGCGCTGGCGCCACGCCTCGTACAGGCAAACAGCAGCAGCGATAGCCACATTTAATGACTCCACTCCTGGTTGTTGTGGAATGCGCACGACTTGCTCAGCAGCCGCTAACCACTGGGCGGGCAACCCCTGGCTTTCATTTCCCAGCAGCAACAGCGTCGGTCGCCGCCAATCCACCTGCCAGTAGACCAATTCCCCCTGGGCATCCGTAGCGACAATTTGCACCTGCTTCTGTTGGTAAAAGCGCAAGACAGCCAGTGGGTCGGCACACACGTGCGGCGGGCAACGGAACCACTGACCAGCAGCCGAGCGCAACACCTTGGGATGGTAGGGATCGACACTGTCATCAGTCAACCACAACTGGGTCACTCCCACTGCTGCAGCGGTGCGAATGAGCGTCCCCACGTTACCAGGGTCTTGCAGCCGATAGCCCAGTAAGTGCAACCACCCCACCCGCAATGCTGGTTCAGCAGTTGGTATCGGCGCAATGGCCACTACGCCATCGGGATTTACTGTCGTTGCCAGAGCGTCTAACACCTGTGGACTCACGGGTTGGGCAACTGCTGGCGGCAATTGGTGGAGCACGTCGGGGTGGCGTTCTGCCCAAGCTAATGTGTAGCAAATAGATTTCAGGGGAATACCCTGTTGGAGCGCTTCCGTCAACAAATGGGTTCCTTCCAGGAGAAATTCCCCTGCTTCCCGGCGTCCCTTAGTCGTGTGCAAGGAGCGTATGCGGTGTACCAGAGGATGTCGCCGACTGGTAATCACAACCACGATTGCCAATACTGTCGTCGCAGGCGGGCAATCACTGTCAGAGGAATGTTTTGCGGGCACACAGCAGCGCATTCGCCGTGATTAGAGCAGTGCCCAAATCCCTCGGCGTCCATCTGCGTTGTCATCTGCTGTACCCGCCGCGCCGCCTCTGGTTGACCTTGGGGCAGTAGGCTCAAATGGGTAATTTTTGCCCCTACAAATAGCGCTGCTGATTGATTAGGACACGCTGCTACACAGGCCCCGCAGCCGATACAGGTTGCCGCTTGCAATGCCCGCTCTGCCGTCTGTGCCGGGATCGGGATGGTATTCGCCTCAGGTGCGCTGCCTGCATTGACACTGATATATCCCCCCTGGGCCATAATCCGGTCAAAGGCGCTGCGGTCTACCACCAAATCCCGCACCACAGGGAACCCTGGAAATGGCTCCAAGGTCAGCACTTGACCAACTGCAAATTGCCGCATATACACCTGACAAGTGGTTAAGCCTGGTTGCCCATGGGGAATGCCATTCACCAACAGCCCGCAACTGCCACAAATCCCCTCTCGACAATCACTCTCAAAGGCCACGGGTTCCTGCCCTTGCAAAATCAACTTTTCATTCAATTGATCCAGCGTTTCCAGCAACGACCACTGGGGCGAAACATCCGACAATGAATAGGTCACCCACCGTCCCCCTTGCGTTGGATGAGACTGTCGCCAGATTTTTAATGTGATATCCATCCGCCAGCAGGGATTAAATAAACCATTGTTTCTATGTTATCGCCAAGTCCCCTTCATTGTGCCAAGTACCGTTCCCACATTTGCCAGAGCATGGCGTCGAACTCTTGAGCAAACTGCCGGCCATTCCACAGAGGTGAGGTACGCCGAGAAAGAAACAATTTTTGACGAATACGCCGGCGCAATTCCGCATCCGTGCCTAGACGAACACCCCACTCCACATATTCCTGAGCATTCCAGGCAATTCCTTCCTGAATACCGCAGTTCACCAAAAAACTATAGCTATTCCGTGCAGCGTATTGTTGCCCCACCCATGTCACCAACGGCACACCTACCCACAGCGCTTCCAAAGTAGTGGTTGCCCCGTTATAGGGATAGGTATCTAAAATCACATCGGCGATCCCCATATTAGCCCGATGAATATATTCATTCACATCTCGTTCCAGGAACTTCAAACGGTCAGGATTCACCCCATGTTCCTGGGCCAAGTCGCAGAAAAATTCCTGAATGCCCTGTTGGTCGCCAATGCCTTTAATCAAAAGATAGCTGTGGGGGACAGACTTAAGAATTTCAAGCTGTAGGCGCACTGTTTCATAATGGCGTTTGTAACTGACTTGAGCGCTGTAAAAAACAGTGGCATCGGCTGGAATGCCTAGATGGTCGCGGCGCAGCGTGGGCACCCCAATTTCAAAACCATCAACTGCGATATAACAGTGAGGCAATCGCCATAGGGTTTCGTTGTAATGTTCCTGGGCATTAGCGGGTAGCACGTAGGGGTCAACGACAAAGTAATCTACTGCGGGTGAACCCAGGGAATCCCAGCCTAACCAATCGACCAATACCGGCGCTGGTTTATGGGCCAAAACTGCACCAATCACGTTCAATGTGACGCTATCTAAGTCAATCAAAATATCAATCTCATCTTGATAAATCTGCTCTGCCATGCGGTCAGGGTCGCGGTAATAGACACAAGCCTTACTCTGGGGAAGTAAAAATTGGTGGGCAAATTCATCTGGCATATTGACCAGAGCATACATATAAAAGTCAATCTTATCTCGATTTGTATGGCGAAGATACCAGCGCATTAACCAGCCTACTGAATGTTTGCGCAAGGTATGCGATAGAAAACCAACCCGCAATTTCTCTCGCCGGCGAGGTGTATGGGTAAAAACTTTAACTTTTTGTTGAACGCAGGCTGTTAGCTGACTGATAAATGCTCGTTTTAAGCGTTGGTTATTGACCAAGTCATCGCGTAGATAAGGCAATAAAAAGGGTACGTTAAATGGTGCGCGCATAGTTTGTTTCAGCGCAGACCTCATGGTTTCAATATCCCACTGAGTTACTTGCTCAAGGGTGTCTATGTACTTCTGGCCTACTTCCCAAACTTCTTGCTCATTTTTGCCGCGGATATAAAGTAAACCCTGCAAAATTTTGTCAATCGCATCAAGTTGATGTAGAAAGGTGCCATGCTGTTTGGATATCTCATAAAATTGACGAGCTCTCTGTAAACCAATTCGATACTCTTTCAAATGGTAAAAAATGCCGGTCAGAAAGTAATGGTAATCGCAGTTATCCGGCTCCTGATCAATGCACCATTCTATCAAAGCTTTCGTAAGTCGACTATTACCTTTTTCATGGTGTTGGAGGCTAGCGCTTAAAAATACAGTCTTAGTAAATCTGTCTAGATATTTTAATCCTACATTCAGTAGCTCTAATTGCCAGGGTTGTAGGGTGTTATCTGTAACTTCTTTAAAGATGATGTGCAAAGCGTCCCGTAGAATTTTGAGATTAATTTTTTCAGGGGGAAAAGTCTGGATTCGTGTAGGTAGGTCTAGTTCCTGCAGACGGTCAAAGCGGTGCTGGCGAGCCAAAACTTCCGCAAACAGCAGTAAATTTTCAATATCATCCGGCGCCACTTCCCAAATCCATTGCCGCAACCAACTAGCTAGGGGGCAATCTTCCCGTTCCTGATACTGGTCGGCAATTTGCTTGAGGGTATGAATGATGCTGACAGTGGCCGTTTCCTCAAGGTTGATGAGCGCATCTAGCCAGATGGCTTGAGCAGCTTCGACATCTTCTTGGGCTAGAGATGCTGTGATGGCATAGGCGTAGGCGGTTGGGTCCTGAGGGTTTTGGGCCAATAGGGTGTGAGCGTAATCGGCCAGTTCGCTGTAGGCTTGGTTACTGAGGTAGGTCTGGGCTTGCGATTCCCACGCCGTTGACATCGTTTCTGTGCGCGTCTGGACTTTTTTATGATAATGGCTCGCCGGGTGCGTCAGACGGTATGATGAAGCATGGTTCTTTGTCGGATACGGCCATGATTCACCCGTTCGAGATGCCCGTTTTGAGTTCCACCATGACCGAAGGGAAGGTTGTCGCTTGGTTGAAACAGGTGGGTGATTATGTCAAGGCGCACGAGAGCATTGTGGTAGTGGAATCCGATAAATCTGACATGGAGGCCGAATGTTTCCACGATGGTTACCTGGCTGCCATCCTACTACCGGCAGGGGGACAAGCACCAACTGGTACACCCATTGCGTTAATTGCCGACACGATTGAGGAAATGCAGCAAGTGCAACAAAATCCTGAGCAATATTTGGCAGAGCTAAAAACGGCTCCTGCACCCGTCGCCCCGGCTCCCGTGGCAGTTGAATCGGCTCCAGCGCCCGTCAGCACTTCTCGCACCAATGGCCGGGTGATGGCGTCTCCGCGCGCTAAGAAGTTAGCCCAACAACACCAGGTGGATTTGCGACAAATCCAGGGCAGCGGTCCTTATGGTCGCATTACCGCAGAAGACGTACTAAAGGTGGTATCGCCCAAGCCGGCAACGCCTGTCATCACCACCACCGTACCTACACCCCAACCTGTTGAAGTTGCAAAAGCACCGCCGCAGCCAGTCGCAGGTGGCACCATTACGCCGTTGAACACCCTGCAACAGGCAGTCGTGCGCAACATGGTGGCGAGCTTGGCGGTGCCGGTATTCCGAGTGACCTACGCCATCACGACCGATGCCCTTGATGCCCTTTACCGCCAGATCAAGAGCAAGGGAGTAACGATGACCGCTCTACTTGCGAAAGCCGTCGCTCTCACCCTGGTCAAACATCCCTTGCTCAACAGCCGCTACACCGAGCAGGGAGTTCATCAGCCAGAAGGGATTCATGTGGCGGTGGCCGTGGCAATGGAAGACGGTGGTTTGATTACACCTGTGCTAGCAAACCCCCACCAGCAGGACATCTACAGCCTGTCTCGTACTTGGCAAGATTTGGTGCAACGGGCGCGAGCAAAACAGTTACAACCCCATGAGTACAACAGTGGCACATTCACCCTGTCGAATTTGGGGATGTTCGGTGTGAAACAGTTTGATGCGATTCTTCCTCCTAACCAGGGTGCCATTTTGGCTGTTGGTTCAGCCCAACCGGAAGTCGTGGCTTTGGAGAACGGCTGTATTGCGGTGCGGCGGCGGATGCGGGTTACTGTAACCTGCGACCATCGGGTCATTTATGGCGCCCACGCTGCAGCCTTTTTGCAGGATTTGGCTAAACTCATAGAAACAGAAACTCAATCGTTGGTGCTATAAAGTTGCGCTTGCTGGTAGACCAATTTCTGTACAGAACCAATCACTGGATTAATTTCCCAGTTACGGCGTTTGGGGTTTTGGGAATAGGCCTGTTGTTCCTGTTCCATCATGAGAATGTCTTCTCGCAACAATCCCTGCAAAAAACCGCGCGCGGCATTGAAGCAACGGTTTTTGACCCAGCGCCGAAACCAGACCGGCAGGCGATGTAAATCCCGGAAGGCTCCCAAGGAAACCGTATGAACTAAATATGCCCGTGTTTCCGTAACATTGACCGGCGCGATGAGACAATACAGGCGGAAATCATTACCCAGCCAGGAATGCCAATGGGGATATTCATAACGCACAATTAAAGAAGTTAAGAAAGGCCGACGCAATTGCGGAATAAACAGTTGAATCACCGACCAAGGGCGATTGATCTGGAAATAGCATTCTGCTTGATATTCAGCTTCTACCCAGCCTGGCCCTGCGCTTTTTTTCCGTAAAATGGCATTGCCCCAAGGTTGAAAATGGCGATGCAAATGACCATGATACATATCCATTAAATTTTCCACTAGGAATGAAAAGTGCGCCTGGAAATGTAAAGGGGCTACACTCACCACATAATTCAAATGTTCCCACTCAAATAAATCAGGTATTGGTACGTGCAATGCGCGGTTAGGGTCGCCAGGGAATACCCAGATAAATCCGTGTTTTTCTTGGACAGGATAGCTGCGGATGCGGCAGGGAGGTAACTGTTGCCGTTCATTCAGGTAGGGAATATCGGTGCAATAGCCTTGGTGATCAAATTTCCAACCGTGATACACGCAGACAATTTCGTTTCCTTGGACGTAACCACTACTGAGTTTGACCCCGCGATGTGGACAACGATTTTCCAGCGCCTGAACGTCCCCCCCTTGATTACGAAAAATGACTATATCCTGATGCCAAAGTTGCACGGCCAATGGCTTTTTTTTCAATTCACTACTGAGTGCAACTGCATACCAGTGATTGAGATTAAGCGGCGCTGTTCTGATGACCTCCGGCCGTGGAACTCCCACTGACTGATTCATTGCATTGTCGTAGCACTCCTCAATACCTCTAGCATAGCATTTTCCGACATTCTACCTTGGTGCTCCGTGGCTTGCCTCCGGTCGAATGACCTCAAAGCGCACCCGTCCATTCTGCACTGCTTCGGCAATCTTCTGCTGATGTTCCGACAGGGAAGCTCGACCGGTCTTGATGTCCACAAAAATAATTTCTAAATCCACGCCGCTATCTGGCTCGTCTTTGACTGCTGTGTAACCGTTGAACACAACGTAATCCACCGGATTTCCGAGAAAACGAGCGTCGGAAGGTAGGTAAGGGAAGTTCGGTAGAAAAGGCGCTAGTTGCTCCGCGACCTGACCCTTGATGACAGAACGACTGGTGGCTAAACTTTTATTCTTTGCCTGTTTAATTTTTTCTTGATACTCCTGCTCCATCAACCGAATTTTCTCTTCATAGTTCTTGATTTCTGCTTGGCGCATCTGCTCAATGGCGCGGATTCTCGTCTCATAGCTTTTAACAATGCTCTGTAGCTCATGCCGCTTCAAAATGATGTACGTGACTGCTGTGCCAACAATGACTCCCAGCAGGAACCCAACCAAAAAGAGCATGACCTACCACTTGAGTAGATTAAATTTCTCCATATCCACAGTCTCGCGGTTGCGGTAAATGGCCAGCACAATTGCTAAGCCAACTGCGGCTTCGGCTGCGGCTACCGTAATCACAAAGACCGAAAAAACTTGGCCTTTAATGTCGGCGGGGTCGAGATAATTGGCAAAGGCAATAAAATTCAAATTCACAGCATTTAACATCAATTCAACAGACATCAACACCCGCACTGCATTGCGACTGGTCACCAACCCGTAAATACCAATGCAGAACAGCGCCGCTGCCAAGAACAAAAAGGATTGCAGTGGTAAAACCATCGTCTCTACCCCGCTCGTCACTGCTGGTTATGATAGCGCAAGGGAATACCTGGAGAGAATCGGCGTGGGTTGCAGCGGGAATTTTAAGACGTTTCCCTCAGCCAATGCGGATGGCGAGACTCGAACTCGCAAGGCAAAGCCACACGCCCCTCAAACGTGCGCGTATACCAGTTCCGCCACATCCGCATCCAGATTTTTAGTCTAACATGACCCACCGCAGCAGTGCCTGACCTGCCTCTATGGCTGTGCGCCCGAAACTGAATACGCCATCTTGATGACCAGCCATGACAAAACACGGACGCGCGAAGGGGTTGGCGCCAGGGGGATATAACCGCCGGATTTCGCGAGCCATGGCTTGGGTGCCGTAGGGAATGGCCGGATCGGTACAGGGGATTTCAGGATGATGGAGCAACCGTTGCCACAGGTCTGGCGCATGGATGTGGAACACGACTTGGATTTCGGGATGCAGGTCGTAAATGGCCCAGTGGGTGGGCGCTTCGCTACTAGCAGGTGCAGAACCGATGACGGTTAAGGTGTGGGTGGCTGGGTCGTAATGGGTGACATGGACATAATCGCTGCTCGTGAGTTGGGGACGATGCGCCACTTGCGTTGCCGTGATGACCAAACCCCTCTGCGGATGGCGTTGACTGACATTGCCGTAGCTGGTGCCATCCGGATATTGACCGAGCCAGCCTTGCGCCCGCAACGTTTGTCGCCACTGTTCCAAATCGGCAATGATTTCCCACGGGACAGGCGGCCCTGGCTGATGCACCACGCGGTACTTGATGACCCCTTCCCGGTGTGGCTCCTGTCCCATAGACCGATGCTCAGGACAACGACGACTGCTGTGGCATTGGTGCCCCCAACCCTTCGTTTCGGGATGAGGGTATCCGAATTGCTTAAGTCCAATATGCCCGAGCATGCCCTCGTTTGCTGACGTTTTCAGTATTCAATCGCTGACGAGGTTGCCCTAGCCCGATCCACAGCCTGCGCTACCATAAGAAAAGTAAATTTTTGTAACAAAGCTGAGATGCGGGTTGGGGTTATCGGCGCGGGTATTGGCGGGTTGACGGCAGCGGCATTGCTGGCAAAACGTGGGTTTGACGTGGTGGTATGGGAACAAGCTGCCCAGGTGGGGGGATGTGCTTCCACGTTTCGGCGTGGGCCCTTTGTGTTCGAGGTGGGGGCGACCCAAGTGGCAGGTTTAGAACCAGGGGGCATTCATCACCAGATATTCACGGAATTGGGCGTAGAAATTCCCGCTGGCGACTGGTGTGATCCGGCTTGTGCGGTGTATCTGCCGGGAGAAACGACCCCCATCTACGTCTGGCGCGATCCCCAGCGATGGCAAGCCGAGCGGCAACGGCAATTTCCCGGGAGTGAACGATTTTGGCAACTCATGGACTGGCTGTTTGCCGTGGGATGGCGGTTTCAGCAACGGCAGCCGGTGATACCCCCGCGCGCTCTGTGGGATTGGTGGCGACTCCTGGAGGCGGTGGACGGGGAAACCCTCTTGGTAAGCCCTTTGTCGCTGTTGACGGTGGGACAGGTGTTGCGGCTGTTGGGGCTGGGGCATCAGCAGCGCCTGAAAACATTTCTGGATATGCAGTTAAAACTCTACTCCCAGTGCGATGCGGACGAGACGGCTCTGTTGTACGGCGCGACGGTGTTGGGTATTCCCCATGCACCTCAAGGGCTTTGGCATCTCCACGGGAGTATGCAGGTGTTGAGCCAGCGGTTGTTGCAAGCGATTCACCGGTGGGGGGGACGGGTCAAGCGCCGGCACCGGGTGACGGAAATTGTGGTGCATCGCGGCCAGGTGCAAGGGGTGTGGGTGGAAACTTGCCAAGGGCAACGGCAGTACGAATCCGTTGATCATCTGGTGGCAAACGTAACGGCGGTGGATTTATTGCGGTTGTTGGGCAAAGCAGCTCCGGCGCTGTACCGCTGGCGGATTGAACATCTCCCTGCGGCGTCGGGGGCGTTTGTGGTGTACCTGGGGGTCCAACAGGCAGCAATTCCAGCGGGATGCCCGTTGCATCTCCAGTTTCTGTACGACCCAGCCGGGCCAATTGGCGAGGTCAATTCTCTGTTTGTGTCGGTGAGTCAACCGGGGGATGGGCGTGCGCCGGCAGGCCTGGCTACGATTGTGGCGTCGTCATT
>JANWVM010000011.1:14498-20873 GCA_025056115.1 Gloeomargarita sp. SKYG116 | reverse complement strand
CAATTCTCTGTTTGTGTCGGTGAGTCAACCGGGGGATGGGCGTGCGCCGGCAGGCCTGGCTACGATTGTGGCGTCGTCATTTACGGATGTGCAGTTATGGCAACAGGAGGATTACCAGGCGCTTAAGCAACACTACACGCAACAAGCGCTGGCGCGGTTGGGGCAATTTTTTGACCTGTCGCCGGCTCACCTCCTGCATGTGGAAGCGGCAACCCCCCAGACGTTTGCCCGCTACACGGCCCGGCACCTTGGCATGGTCGGCGGCGTTGGTCAACGAGTGAGTACCTTTGGCCCCTGGGCGCTAGCAACCCGCACGCCGATTGCCGGTCTGTGGTTGGTGGGCGATTCGGTGCATCCCGGCGAAGGCACGGCTGGTGTCAGTTATGCAGCGATGCAGGCAGTGCAGCAAATTTGCGCCCTGGTCGAGCAGGCTAAGGCGTCCCATCCCGTTGCCAGGTGAACCACGCCCGTCGCCACCAGGTGGGTTGAGGAGCTGTGGGCAAACGGGTTTCTCCCAGTAACCACCGCCAACTGTCCCAGGTCAGGTGTTGGTCGGGTATGACGCTGTAATGCCGGTATGGAGCCAGGTTATCCAGCGTGTGCCAGCCGAGCAGTTCGCCGCGTTGGTGGTCAATGCGTTTACTGTGGGGTTGCGTCTGAATGCGCAGGTGGTGGGGGTAATGGTGGCGCGCTTGAGTTTCTGTCCAGCCCTGGCGCAGGAGAACTGGGTCGGTGGGGATCAGCCAGGACAATTGCCGGTAAGTGGGACGCCGCCGCCGGTACAAGATATTACGTAAAGCAATCGCCAATTCATAACCCACGACTGCCGGCACTGGATAGTGACCAATGGCATCGCCAACGGCGTAAATTTGCGGGTGACTGGTCTGTAAGTAACGATTCACCTGCAGATAAGCCCCTTGGCGACGCAATTCGATAGAACCGAGGCTTTCCGGCGGCAAAGCGGGAGGTGTTGTGAGCACCAGCGTATCTACTTCCCAACCACCCTGGGGTGTGTCGAGTTGAATTCCCGTCGGCTGCTGGGTGATGCGTTTGACAGGGGTCGCTGTTTGCACCTGTACCCCCTCCGCCTCCAGTACGCACGTCAATCGCTGCGTGACCCATTCCTCTTCAACCGGCAACACGCGCGGTTCGGCCACGGGGAAGACCACTAGAACCCCCAACCGGGTCCAGGCTTGGGCCAACACCACGCCAACCGGTGTGTTCCCCCAGATAGCGACCCGGCCTGGATGTTTATCCCACAACCGCCAATCCCCCACTGTCTGGAACGAGAGATGGCGCAGTTCGGGAATCTCCGGCAGTAGGGGAGTTCCTGTCATCGCCACAATGTAACCACAAGCTCGCAGGGTGCGCTCGGGGGTTTGCACGGCTAAGGTAGGTTCGGTGATAAATCGCCCTGGCCCGGCCACCACATCCACCCCTGCCTGGAGTAATGCCCCATCCCCATAGCGACTCTGGCAGCACCAGACTTGGTGTTCCACCCAGCGGTAAGCCCGTTCCCAGTGCGGTTGCCTCTCATGCGCTTCACCGAATAACCAAGCAGCTTGTTGCACCTGCTGAGCAATACTGCCAATGCGACTCCAGTAACCCACCGCTGCCATGCCCCAGTCAGCCTCTCCGTAGGTTACGAGGGCGACTCTCGCTCCTTGTTGGCTAGCCCACCAAGCTGCCCAGCGCGCCTCCAGATGCCCGCCCAAGATGACGACGTTGTAATCAACGGCCATTAGCGCGTGTAGAGATAACTGGCCTCGGAGATCACCGGAATTTCTGCGTACAGTCCCCGCGCCGACTGCACCACACTGTAGCCCACTGCTACTAACACACCCAGGAAAATCGTGTTGAACAACACTTCCTGCAAAAAGCCCTGCACCAGGGGTTGCAAAATAAACCCGTAAATCAGAGTAATGATGGTCAGCACAATGCTCAACAAAATAGCCTGCATGGTGTTGAAGCGAATAAAGTGGGGAATTTTTTCGTTGCGCACGACAGCCACAAATAAGATGATAAACACTAGCAAGCTCCCCAAACCCAAAGGGAAAGCGCTGTAAACGAAAGCCAATGGAATCAGTGGATATTTGAGATAGCTCAGCAGAGGGAACTGGGCAAATAAAAACCGGCCGTAGTCAATGCCATCGTACAAGGGCAGCAGGTACACCAGACTTGCGCACATCCGGTCGAGGGCAGTGGTCGAACTTCGCCAAACCATGACTTCAGTGCCTTCCAGTTGACGGAGAGGGCGGGATTCGAACCCGCGGTACGGAGTTTCCTGCCGTACAACAGATTAGCAATCTGCCGCTTTCGACCACTCAGCCACCTCTCCTGGAGTGGATTTGCGATAGACCTGTAATATAACATAACCCCAGAGCTGATGGAGCGGACGGGATGCAATTGCCAGACTTTTGTGAGTGTCAACACCCGTTGATCCAGGCTTTGCAAGAGCAAACTGACCGGGAATTGCTGCGCCAGTTTCAGTCTGAACCAACCCAGGGACGGGCGTTTGTGGCGCTGTTTTGCCGATATGCTCTGATGGTCTATGCCCTGGTGAGCCATGCAGCGCCAGCGGGGGTGCAAGTGGATTATCTATTCGCAACTACATGGCGGTATCTATTCCAACAACTGCGGGAATTTTCGCCGCCGGAGGGGTTGACCAGTTTGCAAAGCTGGGTCGTGGACCGGACAGGCGATTGGTTAAGCCGAGCCGAAATTCCGCCGCCAGACCAGATTCGCTATCAATTGCCGGTGGCGCCGCCGCCCTTGTGGTGTTACTTGCAAGATGCGTTAGACCAACTAGCGACTCCCCTGCGCACGGTGATGCTCCTCAAAACAGTGGGGCGCTGGTCGGATGAACAAATTGGGCAGGAGTTGGATTTAACGCCCGAGCAAGTGGCAGCATTGATCCCGATTGGGCAGAACGAATTAATGGCCCACTTGCCAGCGGATATTTGGTCAATTTATCTCCAGGAACAACCACAACCGGAGGTGGCGTCATGACTGAAATTCAGCCCCCTTTGACTCCCAGGCGTTGCTTGGCTGGGGCGGCTATTAGTGGCAGCTTAGGGTTGGCCATTTTTTTACTGACCCGCGCGATTGCCATTGCCCTCGCGACGCATCCCTTGCATAGCCACAATCCCCTGGTGTTGCGGTTGGCAAGTGTCGTCCGCACGGTGCTGGTGGGTGGGGGAATACTGGCAGTGGTAGTATTTGGCGTGTTTACGGTTGGGTTATTGGTGTTGGCAGTGCAGGTGGCGATTTCTCCTCCCGATGCTTAAGCGGCTGTGGGACCAAGGGTTTGTACTGCTGGCAGCAGCTTGTGGGCTTGGGTCAGGAGCGTTATGGTTAGGGATTGCCGTCACAATTTTGGTCGAGGCATTACCTGCGCTGCGAGCCTTTAAGGGAGCGTTTTTACTGGGGCAGGTCTGGAATCCGGTCCAGGGAGAATATGGTATCGGGCCGCCGGTATGGGGAACGCTGGTGACAACCGGCTTGGCGTTGGGGTTGGCGGCGCCCTTAGGCATTGGGGTGGCAATTGGGCTGGCGGAACCGTGGCCCTGGGTGCGGCCAACGTGGCAACAACTCGGAGCCGCTTTGGTGGATTTGCTGGCGGCGATTCCCAGTGTAGTGTATGGGTTGTGGGGCATTTTTGTACTGATTCCGGCCCTGCGGGCTTGGCAGAGATGGCAACCCCACTTTTTCGGTGACTCCATTATCGGGCCGTCGGTGGGGGTAGCCAGTTTGGTGCTGGGGATCATGCTAGTGCCGACGGTAGCTGCTATTGCCCGCACTAGTTTGCTACAAGTTTCTCAGGACGAGCGCTGGGCTGCTGCTGCCTTAGGGGCAACCCCATGGGACGTCTTGCTGGGGGTGGTATTACCGGCAGCGCGGGTGGGAATTGGCGGGGGAATTTTGCTGGCGCTGGCGCGGGCGTTAGGGGAAACCATGGCGGTTACCATGCTCATCGGCAATGCCCATCGCATTCGCTGGTCTCTGTGGCAACCCGGCAGTACAATTCCTAGTCTATTGGCCAATCAATTCGCCGAAGCACAGGGCATACAGGTCGCAGCTTTGATGTATGCGGCGCTGGTGTTGCTAGGGGTGACGGTGGTGATTCATCTAGTGGCTCGGCTCGTTTTACCAAATCAGGCTACCCCGTGCTAAACGAAGAGTAGGAAACCAAGCTATAGCTAAGCACACAATGTTTGGCATGAGTTACAACTAGAGACCTTGACGCTTTTGCCTTGCCCGCTGCTCAAACACGCCAGCTCAAATGTTTTCTGCTATACCTTCGTTTGTCCAGAGGGAGAACCTACAATAGAGCTTCACCCGGCGCCCCTGGAAATGACCAGCAGGCGATTCATTCGCCGGTCTTCACACCAACGATTGACAGCGAGCGGGAAACCCGGCTTGGGTCAGCGCGTGGGCTGTAGCTGCTCCATCTTGAACGCGAAATTGCGGGCCAAAACGCACCTGAATCGGCTGGAGCGGATGGTTGATGGTGGCAATGACAGGGATTTTGGCTGCGTCCCCACACCAGGGCTTGAGAGTTTCCCGCAGTTGGGCGTGTACTTGTATATCTTTGGCTTGGTCAGGCGTCAGCGTGATTTCCACTATCTGCACGGTGTGGGCAGGCTGGGCATCCTCAAGTACCAATTGCATCTGTTCATCCCGGTAATCCACGCGCCCCCAGACCATGAGCGGCTGTTCTGGCACAAGGTGCGTCCCGATTTGAGCAAACACACTGGGAAAGGCCACGGCCTCACAACTGCCGCTAAGGTCTTCTAGGGTGACCACAGCCATCCGTTCCCCTTTTTTGGTGGTAATGGATTTGATTTGAGTCACGAGCACTAAGGCCATCACCAGCCGGTTTTCTGGGACGTGCTCCAACTGGCCGAGACAAATCGGCGCTAAGACCTGCGCCCGTTGACTCAGGGGTTTCAAGGGGTGGTCGGAAATGTAGAAGCCGAGCAGTTCTTTTTCCAACTGGAGTTTTTCTTGGGAGGAGTAGTCGTCCACGGGTGGCGCCTTGGGAGCGGTGGTCAACGAGGCCGACGTCTGCCCATCGCCTAATAGGCTAAAAAGGTCGGCTTGCCCCACTTGTCGGTCTTTAGCGCGACTGTTGGCCCAGTCCCAGAGCAATTCCAGGTCTGCGATCATCTGCCGCCGGTTGGGATGTAAACGGTCAAGAGCGCCGGCTTGGATCAGGGCTTCCATCGCTCGCCGGTTGACGATGCCAGTATCGACCCGGTCGCACAGGTCCGCTAGGGAGTGAAATGGCCCTGCCTGTCGCACCTGCAAGATGTGTTCCACTGCCCCTTGTCCCACATGGCGCACGGCGGATAGACCAAACAAGATTTTCCGGCTGTCTTTGAGGGGCGTGAAGTGCATATCAGAACGGTTGATGTCGGGCGGTTCCACCTCAATTCCCATACTCTGGCAGGTGGCAATGTAACGCTGGATTTTGTCCTGGTTGCCAATCTGGGACGAGAGCAAGGCGGCCATGTACTCCACGGGGAAGTTGGCCTTCAAGTAGGCAGTTTGGTAGGTGATGTAGGCGTAGGCGGTGGAGTGGGATTTGTTGAAACAGTTGGCGGCGACCAGCCCATTGGCCAGCAGGAAATTGTGATCCCGCGCTACGCCAATGTCATAAACCGCCTTTGAACCAATCCATCGCCGGGCAATAATTTTGGGCATGGGAGTGGAGCGCCTGCAACCTGTACTGGCATTTTAGCGATAACCAGCCACGACTGCTTCCAGACGACGCCGGTTGGGAATGCAGAAATGGTCGGGGTCAGACCGCACCAGTAGCCCCTCTTGCTCAAATTTTTTCAGCACCCGGGTGACGGTTTCCCGGCTCAGGCCGCACAAATTGCCGAGTTCCCGGTGGGGCAACTGGGGAATGACCACGCCGCTTTCTTGCACCTGCCCTTGTCCCTCCGCCAAAAATAACAACACATCGGCTAAGCGGGCGCTGCTATCCGACTCCCGCACTTGTAACCGCCGGTTGAGTTGTTGGATACGCTTGACCAGAAGTTGTGCCAGCCGAAAGCCAATCAGGGGTTCGGTGGTGATGAGTTTCCCAAAATCCTCAGCCGGCAAAATACCAACGGTCACGGGTGTCAGGGCCACCACATCGCTGGCGCGGGGAGAAGCCTCTAGACTAGCCATTTCCCCAAACAGATTCCCCGGCCCCAGGATGTTGAGAATAATCTCCCGTCCCTCTCGACTCCGGGTTTGAACCTTGACCCACCCCTGCATGAGTAGGTAGACCGAATCGCCCCAATCCTGCTCCAGTAACAACGTCACGCCAGCCCGGTGTTGTCGTATCACCAACCGTTGACTCGCCCGCTGCCAAACCTTGTT
>JANWVM010000011.1:0-14403 GCA_025056115.1 Gloeomargarita sp. SKYG116 | reverse complement strand
ATTCCTGCTCCAGTAACAACGTCACGCCAGCCCGGTGTTGTCGTATCA
The DNA here is from genome assembly GCA_025056115.1 of Gloeomargarita sp. SKYG116. Taxonomy (GTDB): domain Bacteria; phylum Cyanobacteriota; class Cyanobacteriia; order Gloeomargaritales; family Gloeomargaritaceae; genus Gloeomargarita. The sequence goes on along the minus strand of JANWVM010000011.1, from coordinate 14,355 downwards.
CCAACCGTTGACTCGCCCGCTGCCAAACCTTGCTGGGCAAGCCCTGAAACAGGAGCGCAGAGTTGAAAAAGTCGGTCAAGGAGGGGGCTGCCATCGTCCGTCTGCAAGCAAGGCTTGAACTTTATTTTCTCAGTAAAGCCAGCCCCCGGAAGAAAAGCAACAAATTCTGTTAAAATGCGCTGTGACGTAGGCAAACCGGGGGACGCCAGTCGTGGGTTTATTTAGCCGCTTTTCACGGGATATGGGCATTGACCTGGGGACGGCCAATACGCTGGTTTACGTCGCCGGGCGAGGGGTCGTTTTGCAAGAACCGTCGGTTGTCGCCATTGACCAAGACCAAAAAATCCCCCTGGCGGTTGGGGAAGACGCCAAACGTATGCTAGGACGGACGCCGGGCAATGTGGTGGCAGTGCGACCGCTACGCGATGGGGTCATTGCCGATTTTGACACGGCGGAGTTGATGCTCAAGCATTTCATCCGGCGGGTGCACGGGGGACGGTCGCTGGCTCAACCGCGCATTGTGATTGGAATTCCCAGCGGTGTGACGGGGGTGGAACGCCGAGCCGTGATTGATGCCGCCATGCGAGCCGGAGCGCGCAAAGTGGATTTGATTGATGAACCAGTAGCGGCGGCAATTGGGGCGGGGCTGCCGGTGGACCAACCCATTGGCAACATGATTGTGGACATCGGCGGTGGCACGACGGAAGTGGCGGTACTGAGTTTGCAGGGAGTGGTACTCAGCGAATCGGTGCGGGTAGCTGGCGATGAACTGAGCGAAGCCATTATGAATTACATGAAAAAGGTGCATAATCTGGTGATTGGGGAGCGCACAGCGGAAGACATCAAGATTGATGCCGGGTCGGCCTATCCAGTAGGCAACGATGACCAGGTGGTAGAAGTGCGGGGATTACACCTGTTGTCGGGTTTGCCACGGACAGTCACGATTAAAGCGGCAGAAGTGCGCGAGAGCATGGCTGAACCGCTGGCTGTCATCGTCGATGCGGTCAAACGCACCCTGGAACGGACGCCCCCCGAACTGGCCGCCGACATTGTGGACCGGGGGATCATGCTGGCAGGCGGCGGGGCGCTGTTGCGCGGCTTGGATACCCTGATTAGCCACGAGACAGGCATTGTGGTACATGTGGCACCAGAACCCCTCAATTGCGTGGTGCTGGGAACGGGCAAGGTGCTCGAAAGTTCGCGGGGATTGGAGCGGGTGTTTAGTAGCCGTTCTGGTTAGGGAACAGTTCAGGCAGGTTGGGCAAAGATATGAACCGGTTCGCATTCCTCCGTCGTTGGTGGCAGCGCTACACGCTGCAGGTAATGGCTGGTGCGGGAGTCGTGGCCATGGCTGTGTACTTACAAACGACGCAGGCGTGGCTGGTGCGGGAGTTGTACCGGGGGTTGTGGGGACAGCGGGTGCCGGATACCCGTCTGACCGATGCCCGGGTGCAGGAACTGGAAATTCAGGTACAGGAGTTGCAAACCCAAAACCGGCAGTTGCAGCAGTTGCTGGACTACAAACAAAAAATGCCCCTAGCGACGGTAGCGGCGATGGTGGTGGGACGCAGCGCTGGGCACTGGTGGCACCAGGTCTGGGTGGGAGAAGGTAGCAGCAAAGGGGTGACCCCAGGAACCGTGGTTGTGGCGCCGGGGGGATTGGTGGGCCGAGTTTTGGATGTTACGCCCCATACCAGTCGCGTGCTGCTGGTGACGGACCCCAGTAGCAAAGTGGGCGTCATGGTAAATCGTTCGCGGGCGATGGGGGTACTCGTTGGGCAAGGCACGGGGCAAGCGGTGGTGGAGTTTTTCGACAAGAATCCCGATGTGAAGCCAGGGGACAGCTTGGTGACATCGCCGTTTAGCACCATCTTCCCGCCAGGGATTCCGGTGGGTAAGGTGGAGAGCATTGATTGGCGAGCCATGCCAGCTCCCCGCGCGACCGTGCAACTGAATGCCCCGATTGAACGGTTGGAATGGGTGTTGCTGCACAGTTATGGTCAAAAGTCCGCTGAACTCCTCCATCCCTAGTAGCCGGGTCGTACTGACGACAGTCGTTTCGGCAATAGGGACGTTGGCGCTGTTGCCAGTACGCTGGCCGGGGATGGAGCTGGCGGGAATTGCCCCTGATTGGCCGTTGATTTGGGTCGTGGCCTGGAGTGTGAGGCGCACACCGTGGCAGGGACTGATTGCTGGATTGGCCCTAGGTGTGCTGCAGGATGCCCTGGTGAATCCGCGGCTGGGCTGGTGGCCGTCCCATGGATTGAGCCTGGGAATCGTGGGTTTCCTGACGGCGCTGCTGCAAAAAGACCGCCTGATTCAGGAGGACTTTATTTCCGTGGCCTTGATTGTGTTTGCGATGGCGGTGATTGCGGAAACGGTCATGGCTGTGCAGTGGACAGTGTCGGGCCAGCGTCCTCTAGGGCAGATTTGGCTAGACCACCAGCGGTTGGCATTGGCCTCGGCGATTTTGAGCAGCCTGTGGGCGCCGTTGGTGTATGTGCCGTTGAGCCGGCTGTGGCACAGCGATTAGATGGTCACGCCGATTCGACCGACGACTGCGAAGGTGCGGGAAGCCCTGATCAATATCTGGCGGGCGCAACTCCAGGGAGCCGCGTTTCTAGATTTATGCACGGGCACGGGAGCAGTGGCGTTGGCGGCGCGGCAGGCAGGGGCACGTCTTGTGGTTGCTGTAGATAGTTCGGCTAAAGCCATCCGGGCGCTGGCTCCCCAGGCCAATCGAGACAATTTTTTCGTCGTGCAGGGGCGTTTACCTGGCTGTTTGCGCCACCTCAAAACCGCTTTTGATCTAATTTACTTTGACCCCCCCTATGCCAGCGGGCTGTACCTGCCTGTACTGACGGGCATTCTTACGTATCAGTTGCTAGCGCCAGAGGGGGAATTGGCAGTTGAACATCACCAGCACGTACCTCTGCCAGACCATGTCCAACACCTGGTGCGCGTCCGGCAGAAAACTTACGGCGATACGGTCTTGAGTTTCTACCGGCTGGCGGATTGAGGGAACTAATCGCGTTTGTACTGCATGTAGGCCGCCACCAGCAGACCGGCAATGGTCACCGGCACCAGACCTAAAACAATGCTCAACACCAACGGTTCAATCATCGCTTCGACCTGTTAGGGTGGAAAAATCCCTTGGTTATTGTACCGCAATGGCTCGTTGGTGGCGGCAGTTTTGGGGAGCCATCGCTTTTTACACCATCTTGCCTGTGCCGCCCAATGCGGAAGTCCGGCAGGTGGCAGTTTGGGCGCCGCTGGTGGGCTTATTACTGGGCGGTTTACTGGCCGGCGTGGATATGTTGCTCGGCGCGCTGCCCCTCCTACCTCGCAGCGGACTGGTGGTGGCCCTGCAAGTGGGATTGACGGGGGGCTTACATCTGGATGGGGTAATGGATACTGCCGATGGACTCGCTGTCTCTGACCCGCAACGGCGTTTGGAGGTCATGCGCGATAGCCACACAGGCGCCTATGGGGTGATGGCCGGTTGTCTGGTCATTGTCCTGAAAATCCTGGCGCTGGGACATTTGCCGGCGGAGCGATTCTGGTTACTGACGGGGGTCATGGGTTGGGGTCGCTGGGGACAGGTGGCCGCCATTAGTTTTTACCCCTACTTGCGCCGCGAGGGCAAAGGAGCTATCCATCACCAACCGCACTGGCCGAAACAATGGTGGCCGGGACTCGGTCTACTGGTGGTTTGGGCGGGGCTGTGGGGAAGCATCCGTGATGATTGGCGATTACCCCTGGCCTTGACGGGGTGGGGCTTGGTTCTGGCGCTGGCGGTGGGATTTGTCCTGTACCGGCGACTTGGCGGCCATACAGGGGATACTTATGGCGCGGTCGTGGAATGGGTAGAAACCCTGTGCTGGTGCGCCATGACTGCCCTGCCGCCGAACCAGGCTCTATCATAAAGAACCGGTAGGTTCCCCGCAGCCATGGATTACGCCCTGGACTTCGGCAGTAGCAACACGGTGATTGCCCGCCGGTCGCCTGTGACCAGACAACCCGAAATGGTGGCGTTGCCAGGTCTGTCCCAGCCGGACGGTCTGATTCCTACGCTGGTGTGTATGGTTCCGGGCGATCCCCCCCGCTATTTGTGCGGCCAACAAGTGCGGGAGTACCTGCAACAATCGCCCCACGCGCCAGTCTTTCATCACTTTAAGCGGGCACTCTTGCAATCGGCAGACGAGGCAAAACAGGCAGGCGCCATTTTTCTGCAACGTCTCCTGCAAGGGCTGCATCAGCAGAACTACGCTATCAACGCCCTGGTGCTGACGACGCCGGTGGACGCGTTTGAACCCTACCGCCAGTGGCTAACCGAGATGGCCCGGGCGTGGCAGGTGCCCCAGATTCGCTTGCTGGATGAACCGACGGCGGCAGCCCTGGGGTATGGGGTGGCCGATAGCGACCTGGTGTTGGTGGTTGACGGCGGCGGGGGAACTTTGGATTTGGCGCTCGTGCAACTGCAACGACCTGGGACGCGCACCCATCTGGGCTGGATCGTGCGGTGGGGCGACCGGGAATTTGACCACCGGCAAAAAAATAGCCAGGCCCAGGTGATTGCCAAAGCGGGTGTCAATTTGGGAGGCGGCGACATCGACCGCTGGATTTTTGATTACCTGGTGCAAAAACACGGGTTGACGACTGGCGATGGCATCCCCCTGACCTTAACCATTGCTGAGCGCCTGAAAATCCAGCTATCCGAACAACCCAATAGCCATCAACTCTATTTCGACCCCCGCACCGGCATCAGCCAGCACTGGTTTTTAGAGCGCACGGAACTAGACCAGATTCTGCGCCATCACCACTTTTTTGAGCGACTCGATGCGGTGATGCAATACTTATGGGAACAGGCGCGGGTGCAGGGCTATCGGCCACGGGACGTGGATGCTGTGCTGCTGGTGGGGGGGATGAGCCAGATGCCGGCTGTGCGCCAGTGGTTGCAGGGCTACTTCCCAGCCTCGAAAATTCACCATCACCGTTCCTTAGCGGTTGTCGCCTACGGCGCTCTGGGGTTAAATCTCAGCGCCCCCATCCAGGATTTTCTTTACCATAGCTACGGGCTACGCTACTGGGACAAACGCCGCAAGAGCCATCACTGGCACGAACTGATCCCCGCCGGTCACCCCTACCCCAGTCCGGAACCGATTGAGCTGATGTTAGGCGCCTCCCTCCCCGACCAAACTGCTGTCGAACTGGTTTTGGGCGAATTGAGTCACCCCACCGGCCAAGGCGCTGTTTACTTCGAAAATGGCCGCCTGGTCCTCCGTTCTGCCGACCAAGACCCGGAGGTCCAAATCCTGAATGAGGCGCTCCACCTGCCTTTAGACCCCCCCGGTCAACCCGGTCACGACCGTCTCCATCTCGCCTTTCGTGTGAACGCCGACCGCCAACTCTGCCTCACCGCCCGCGACCTGCTCACGGGTCACTGCCTCTGCCAAGACCGACCCATCCTCACCCTCACCTGAACGCCGCAACCTTGACAATTTGTAAAGAGTTCGTTACATTTATTTGCAAAGCTAAAGATTGCCGCAGGAGGCACGGTTATGCGCACGGACCTAGAGTTTCGCAATCCAGCGTTGTTGGGACCGGTGGTTTTTCGGCCTGGGTTCAACAACTTTGAGCGGATCACGGCGACCCAAGCCTGGTCTCTCTTCTTCACTGCCAGTCAAGAGGACAACGTGCTGGGGTATGACCCGCAAATTGGCTGGTTCTTGAACGGGGTATTGTTTGCCGCTGGCTTGTTTGGGGCGTTCTGGACGCTGTTGTTCAAGAATTCCTATCTGGTGTGGCAACTGTTACAGCAGTTCAGTTAATTCGGCACCAGCAAGCGAAATAGTCGTACGAGCAGGGGATGGGGATTGGCGGCAGCAAACACCAGGCCGGTCACCCGTCCGTCTGCTTCTTCTGTCCACAGGGTCATGGTTTGTTCGGTACGGCATTCGTGCATCAACTGTGCGATGGTCATCTGGGACCGGTCGGGTGGTGTTGTCTCGGTCATCAATGCAGCCTGAACGTCGGCGGGCGTCACTTGTAAACCCACTTCGGTCGCCAACGCCACCACTACTTGTGTGAAGGTTTCCGGATCAGTAGCAGCCTGTAGTCGTTCCCGGCGGCTAGGGTCCTCCATGACCTGTTCCAGAAACGCTGCAATTTCCGCCGGCGTCATTGCCCAAGTCCAATTGCTGTCCTAACCTCTACTGTACCAGAGGACAGACGTAGCAAATTCCCTGGGGCACTGGCCGGTGCCGGTTGCAGGGGACCGCGGCTATCCAACACCCAGGCCATCAGCAGATACAGCACCCCCAAGAGAATCGCTGCTGCACCCGTTAAGATGGCCGTGAGCCGTCCCCGTTGCATGGTTAATTGTTCTCCTCCAGCACCTGGGAAACATAAGCTGCTGCCGCTTGCACCAGACCAATCATGCGACCATAGGGCATCCGTTTTGGGCCGAGAATGGCCACCGAACCCATAGGCACCCCCTCTTGCCGGTACATCGTGGATACCAGGCTGCACAAGTGCATCGACTCCAGGGGATTTTCCTGGCCGATGATCACCCGCACCGGCGACTGTTCATCCCACAGCAAGGCCCCCAGCCGCTCTTGGTCAGTTTCCAGCACCTCCATGACCGGCTGCACCTGGCTGGCCTGTTGAAATTCTGGTTGTCGCCGTAGCGCTTCGGCCACCCCGCTGATCAGCAGAGGTGTGGAGACCGTTGGCCGTCCCCAAGCCCGTAACTGTTGGGTCAACGGGGGTACCAGCGTTCGCAGCCAATCGCCGTAGGCGGCAAATTCTCGTTCCAAGGCGACCCAATCCAGCGCCGTAATTTCCCGTAGAGTGCGGCCTTGCAAGTGATGGTTCAAAAACTGCCCCACCATATCCAGCGCTGAATCCAAGTCCACCTGCGTTGGGGGCGTCCAATCCAGGAGCGTGGACTCCACCCGTTCACCCTCAAGCACCACCATGAGCGCCACCCGTTCCCCCACGGGCACCAGCCGGAGATATTTCAAACGAGCGCTGCGGGGTTGGGGCTGGGTCACCAGAATAATCGAACCACTCAATTGGGCTAATAACTGCGCCGCCTGCCGTAACACACTCTCCAAATGGTCTGCATCAGCCGGCGCCGGCAGGTGAGTTCCCAGAGAAACGACAGGCAATGTGTCTTTGTTCAGCAACCAATTCACATATTGCCGGTAGCCCAAATCCGACGGAATCCGACCGGCTGATGTATGGGGCTGATAGAGCAGACCCGCTTGTTCCAATCGCCCCATGGCTTGTCGAATGGTCGCCGGACTGGCCGGAATGCCATAACGGGTCGTCAAAGTGCGGGAACCCACCGGCTCACCGGTTGCCACATAATGTTCCACTGTCGCTTGCAGCACCTGTTGTTGCCGTTGCGTGAGTTCCACCGATTTCGTCATCCCAGTTTCTCATCCCTGCTTGTTTTAAACATTTTGTCAACCACTTATCATGATGCCCAATCGTCATTCGGTTCAGCAAGCTACTTTACCCGTTCCATGAGTTGACTGACTGGGTCAAACCCAGGGGGAAATTGGGTTGAGTCGCTGTAATTAGCCCCTACCAAGTCCGCTTGGGTCAACTGGGTTTCCGTCAGATCAGCCCCAAATAGCACAGCCTGTCGTAAATCTGCCCCTTGGACATTGGCTCCCTGCAGTTGTGCGCGAAACAAGTTGGCTTGCCGGAGATTGGCCCCTTGCAGATTGGCGCCTGTCAAATCCGCTTCTCCCAAGTTGGCCCCTTCCAAATTGGCACCCTGTAAATTCGCTCCCCGTAAATTCACTCGCCGCAAGTCCGCACCGGTCAATACGGCTTGCTGGAGATTCGCTCCGGCCAAGTTCGTTCCCGTTAGAATCCCCCCTTCCAGGGTCAGCCCAGCCAGTTGCGCACCCCGCAATTGACAGTTCAAGCAGCGTCCAGTTGTCTGTAAGGTCTGCAAATCGGCCGACCTGCCGCAGGCCACTAGCAAGCATAGGCCAAGACCAATCCACCAGCTCCTCTGCCATTTCATTGGTTCCGCGCCTCGTAGTGATCCGTCCAGGAGCGATGAATTTGGTAGGTTAGCCCCTAGAAATCTTAGCCGTTTTCGGAACGTTTGGCTATCAGGCCCGACATCATGGCATGACGGGTTGGCTTTTTCAGAACAAATCCATGGGAAAGCTGTTATTTGAAATTCCCATCTCCACCTTTGAAAACTACTCGATTCATATCAAGGTCTATCCAATTGCTGGGCAATCAATAAGCTGGTCAAGTGACTACTTTAATTACTGCCCTCAATCCCTGTTGCCTACTACCTGAAATCAGGCTTTATAGCTAAACCACCTTGATTTGTCGGGAAAAGCGCTAGCGATGGGGCTACGTCCTACGACCCCAGAGATGACAAGCGTGGATGGCTCAGTTATAAGATGATGAAAAATGGCCCTCAGGATAGGAAATTGTGGCAAAGCCGCTGACTTCCGATGATTTTCTGGAGCGCTATGCCCAAGGGGAGCGAGATTTCAGCGGCTGCAATTTGCAGGGGATTATTGTTGTCCAAACCCACTTACCGGGACTGAATCTAACCAAGGCGGATTTGACAGGTGCAGTGTTTTACATGGTGAATCTAGCGGGTTCCTGTCTCCAGGGGGCCTGTTTGCGCGACAGTAATTTTTATCGAGCTAAACTCCCCCAGAGCGACTGCTCCCAGGCGGTGTTTGCCGGGGCTCATTTCGCCAGCGCCGACTTGAGTTGGTGCAATTTGACCGGGACCATTTTGCGCAACGCCGTCTTTCGTCTCGCGGACCTGACCGGTGTGATTTTACACCAGGCCAATTGCCAGGGAGTGGACTGGGTGGGAGCCAACTTATCCAAAGCCCTGATGCAGGGCGTGCATGCCTCCAAGGCCATGTTGACCAATGCTATCTTGTCGGGGGCCAATTTGCGGGGCGCGAATTTAACTGGTGCTAATCTAGTCAACGCTGACCTGGCCCATGCCTGTTTGGACTACGCCGAATGCGAAGAGGCCGATTGGAGCGGGGCAAACCTGTTCCAAGCATCCCTGCGTCATGCCAACCTGCGCCAAGGCCATTTTTTTCAAACCCAGTTGCTGCCAGCAGATGTCCAAGGAACCGACCTGACAGCGGTGAATTGGGAAGCCTAGCCGGTTCGCCGTTGGGCCTGCCGTTGATGGTACATCGCCCGCAGGATGAGCGCCGGGTCAATCCAATTGCCATCGTACTGCAATCCCCAGTGCAAGTGCGGACCGGTGGTGCGACCGGTCATTCCCACTCGCCCAATCCGCGCTCCGGTTGGGACCCATTGCCCTTCCCGAATCACCAAACCACTGCCGGGGTCATCGAGGTAATTCACACCCCGGATATTGCGTGGTTGTCCCCGCAGATGACAGTAAACATGTCGCCAGCGCCCAGAAGCGATAATGACTGTCGTACCGCAGTAGCCGTCTTGGCTCACTTGCACGACTTGCCCAACCCACCAGTTGCGGATGTAACTCCCTTCTGGGGCGGCGATGTCCAGTCCATAGTGGAATTCATCCCCGCGCGGTCCGAACGGCGACGTGTAACTGACAAACTGTTCAACAGGAAAAGCGGCTAGATGCCACCCTCCCACAGCTACACGCTGTGGCTGACTCGCTGTACTCCAACTCAAAACTCCTGCTGCTGCCAGCAGGCCAGCCACTCCTCGCCACCACTGCATACAGACCGTGCTTAGTCACTGAGGAACACTATACCCCAGGCGCAGGTGTCGTTCAAGTCAGGGCCACAGTCTATGCCGTCACCAACTCGGGCCGCCGCGAGTGGCGAATCCCTTCAATCGCTGCTTTGTAGTCCGGCGCTTTGAACACGGCTGATCCCGCTACAATGGCATTTGCCCCGGCTTCCAGCACCTGCCAGGTATTACTCGCTTTCAACCCCCCATCCACCTCAATCCAAGGGTCCAGACCCCGCTCGTCGCACATCTGGCGCAACTGGCGAATCTTGGGCACCACCTGGGGAATAAAACTTTGACCGCCAAACCCCGGATTGACGCTCATGATCAGCACCAAATCCACAATATCCAGCACATAGGTAATCAATTCCAGGGGACTGGCCGGATTGAGCACGACCCCCGCCTGCTTACCCAATTCCTTGATTTGCATGAGGGTGCGATGCAGGTGAATGGTAGAACTGCTCTCTGCATGGACAGAGATAATGTCGGCACCGGCTTTAGCAAAATCGGCCACGTAGCGCTCCGGTTCGACAATCATCAAGTGGACATCCAAGGGCTTAGCCGTCACGGGGCGCAGGGCCTCCACCACCAGCGGGCCAATGGTGATATTCGGGACAAAGCGTCCATCCATCACGTCTACATGAATCCAGTCCGCTCCGGCTGCATCCACTGCCTGCACTTCCGCACCTAACCGACTGAAATCCGCTGACAAGATGGACGGCGCTACCACTACAGACTTACCTGCCATACCCCTGACCCTCATCTTTACCACCCTCTAGTGTAGTGAAAGAGGGGGCAAATCTAAAGATTTTTGGGAGCGCCGCTCACAACAGGGATCAAACGATTTAGCCATGAATTTAATAGATGAGCCTCCTAGTCGAAACCTCTGTTCCCGTGCTAGATATGTAGTAAACAACTCAATGGCTCTTCCGTGGGTGCCTAGACATGGCTTACTCCCCGGTGTATCCCCAGAACGTTTCCGTGACAGACGACCTCGATGCCTTACTCGCCATCCTACCGCCTCTGATTCGGCAACCCCTTGAGCAGCACCCCCAGCGGCAAGATGTGATTGAAATCATTTTAGACTTGGGACGCCTACCGGAAGCCCGGTTTCCTGACCATACTGAGTACCTGAGCAGCGAGCCGGTCATGCGAGCCGACCTGGACTACACCATCGAACGGGTAGGGGAATTCAGCGGCGACAATCGGGCGGGGATTGAACGCACCCTGCACCGCATCAGCGGCATCCGCAACCGCCAGGGGAAAATTATCGGCCTGACCTGCCGGGTTGGACGGGCGGTATTTGGCACAGTGAATATGATCCGCGACCTGGTAGAGACAGGACAATCCATCCTGCTGCTGGGGCGCCCAGGCGTGGGCAAGACAACCGCCCTGCGCGAAATTGCCCGTGTGCTGGCCGACGACCTGGGCAAACGGGTGGTCATCATTGACACCTCCAATGAAATTGCCGGCGATGGCGATATTCCCCACCCAGCGATTGGCCGAGCGCGGCGGATGCAGGTAGCCCGGCCCGAGTTGCAACACCAAGTGATGATTGAGGCGGTCGAAAACCACATGCCGGAGGTCATCATCATTGACGAGATTGGCACGGAGCTAGAGGCCCTGGCGGCTCGTACGATTGCGGAACGAGGGGTGCAACTAATCGGTACTGCCCACGGCAACCAATTAGAAAACTTGATGAAGAACCCAACCCTGGCCGATTTAATCGGCGGCATCCAGGCAGTCACCTTGGGGGATGAAGAAGCGCGGCGGCGAGGGACGCAAAAAACTGTATTGGAACGCAAGGCCCCACCCACCTTCACCATTGCCGTGGAAATGCAGGAACGGTATCGCTGGGTGATCCACGAACGAGTGGCGGAGACAGTGGACAACCTACTACGGGGACGCAAGGGGCCAGTCCAGATTCGCACGCTAGGCCAAGGGGGCCAAGTGATTACCACCCATGAGCTACCCGGTCCCGAACCGGCGACTCCCATGCGACGGTGGCGACGGGCTGGGCGGATACTGGCGCTACCCGAAACCAGCGACGCCCCAGAGGAACCCACTACCAACTGGCTAGACCAGAACGAGGATGCCTTTCCCCTGGCGATGGACGCCCCTTCCGAAACGGATGAGCCGGTGCATGTATATCCCTACGGTGTGAGTTTAGAGTTGCTCCACCAGGTGATCACGGCGCTGGATTTGCCAGTTGTCGTCGTGCGGGACATCAACCAGGCCGATGTGATGCTCGTTCCCCGCGCCCAAGCCCGCCAAAACCCCAAGGTGCGGCAGATGGCTAAATCCCGTCAATTGCCTGTCTATACGGTCAAGGGCAACACGGTTCCCCATATCACGCGGGCTTTACGGCGGTTGCTGCGCTTGGATGACGGTGAACCTGGCGAAGATTGGCCGTTGTTGACCCAGGGACGCGATGACGACGAAGTAGAGGCCCTCGAGGAAGCCCGCTTGGCGGTCGAGCAAATTGTCATTCCCACAGGTCAGCCGGTGGAACTCCTGCCCCGCCCGCCGGAAATTCGTAAGATGCAACATGAATTGGTGGAGCACTACCGCCTGCGGTCCGTTAGCTTCGGCGAGGAACCCAACCGACGCCTGCGGATTTTCCCCGCCTAAATCAGCTATGATATGACCTGGTAGCCTCAAAGGTGGTGATATGGCCGACTTGGACGCCCGGCAACGCCGTATCATGGATCATCTGCGTCGCACCACGGACATCAACTTCCAGCGCACCAGTAGCGACCGGGATGCCCGCAAACAGCGCATTCTTGAACATATTCGTCGGAGCTTAGGCTGACCCCATGACGGAAGGATTAATTGTTTTGGTGACCGTCGGGGAGCGCAGCGAAGCAGACAACATTGCGCGTGTCCTGGTGGAGGAAAAGCTAGCCGCTTGCGTGGGCATTGTACCCATTGAGTCGGTGTATATGTGGGAGGGAGAGTGGGAAAACCAGGTGGAATTTCAACTGGTGATCAAGACGGTGAAAAGCCGCTACCCCGAAGTCGAAGCCAAGGTGCGAGAGTTGCATACCTACGAAGTACCAGAGATTCTTGGCTTGCCGGTCGTGGCCGGTTCAGCCCCTTATTTGAATTGGGTCGCCCAGCAGACGCAAGCCATTGCCTGATAGTGATTGACACAACAGGTTAATTTGTTATCCCACCCCAGTACGACGGGATTGCTCTAAAGGATTGCGCAAGGGCTTTCCCAATGGCAAATGGGGCCTGATTCGCTGAAACTATAAAACTATAGTTAAACAATCTCCGCTTGTCATGTTTTGGAGTCGCAGGGCGCAGCTCCATCTTGGGCCTTCCTGTCGTCTCCCTGACAAACTGAAGTGGTTCACCAGCACCCTGTACTATACATTGCCAATGGCTCCTGCTAAGCTGAGGATGAAACGGGTTGTGAGGAGTTACAGCAATGAACCCGACACAGCGGAGTGGTTTACTACTTAGCAGCCTAGTAGGCGTCCTTTTATTGGCAACTACTGGCAATGCTCAAATTGAACGTTCGATTGAATATCAATTGGCGCTTCTAGGGAGCAATCAACCCACGCAAAATCCAGTCGCATCCGCCACATCGATTTCTCGCTTCCGCACCATTTTGGACGAACTCTCGGTGAATTACCGCCAATCCCGCGAAGAGATGGGCTATGCCGCCATTGCCATCTGGAAAAAGCTCCAGGAGCAGAAGATTGACGCCAATCTTATGCAGATGCTGGACGGTATGAACCTCGTCGCTAGCGGTGAAGGTAAGCAAGACTTCCTACGCAATCTCACCCTGTACTACGCCCTGCGTACCCGCGGCTTCTCCCATCAACAAACCCTGCGGCAAATGCTCCTCCTGACCGCCAGCGGTAAGTAAAATCCTGCTCCCGCCGGAGATAAACCCCTGAGCGCTGTACTTGCTAACTCATAGTCGTTATGAGTATGATTTAGATAGAGCAGGTCAGCGAGGTGCGGTATGCGGATTATGGAGTTGCCCTTGGAGCAGATTCGTCGGCCTTTACCCCGGCGGACCGACCCGGTGAAAGTCGAGCAGCTCATGGCTTCGATTGCGGCGATTGGACAGCAGGAGCCAATTGAAGTGCTGGAGGTCAACGGGCGGTACTACGGGTTTTCCGGTTGTCACCGGTACGAGGCGATGCAACGGTTGGGCTGTCGGACGATTCGGTGTCGGGTGCGACGGGCGACTCCCGAAGTCCTGCGACTGCACCTGGCCTGATAGCATGAAGGCAGACCTGTGCCATGTGGGAGAGCAGCAGTTTGAGAACGTTGTTTTTAGGAGGATAAGACCATGCCTACGCAAGTGAAATCGGCATTGTATCCGACCCGGCTAGACTTAACAGCGGAAGTCCGCAGTCAAGTGATCGAAATTTTGAATCAGGCTTTGGCGAACACGCTGGATTTGTATACCCAGACGAAGCAGGCCCACTGGAACGTCAAGGGTTCTGACTTTTACGCTCTGCACGAACTCTTTGACGAGATGGCGAGCGAGGTGCTGGGGTACGTAGACGAATTAGCCGAGCGAGTGACAGCTTTGGCTGGAGTCGCCTTCGGTACTGTGCGGATGGTTGCCCAAGCGTCCCAGCTACAGGAATATCC
>JANWVM010000119.1 GCA_025056115.1 Gloeomargarita sp. SKYG116 | reverse complement strand
TACAAAAATGAGACACTTTTTGGCTGCTCCCGAGCAATGGCTACATTGCACACGCTAGCAGGGCCGGGATTGTTCCCATTTCTACTGACTGGTAAATGTCTCAAACTTGCTTGAAATGACTATAGTCCAACCATGGCCTAGTTTTTCAGACGCAAACGGTTGAGGCGAAAACTCAAATCTTCCCCTGCACCAAATCTGTCACCGCCTGGACAATCTGCTCCGGCTGCACAATTGTCAGTCGCTCTAGCGTGCCATTGTAGGGTGTAGGGATGTCGAGGGAAGACAACCGCACCACCGGCGCATCCAACTCGTCAAATAAGCGCTCCATGACGCCTGCGCAAATTTCAGCGCCGATACCCCCTGTTTTCATGCACTCCTCGACAACAACGACTCGATGGGTTTTGCGCACCGACGCCCCAATGGTTTCCCAATCCAATGGCCGCAGGGAAATTAAATCGATTACTTCGGGATGAATCCCTCTGCGTTCCAACTCCGGCAACGCCTGCAATACATGATGTCGCATACGGGAGTAGGTTAGGATGGTCACATCCTCGCCTGGTTGCACCAACTCGGCCTTATCTAGAGGCAATAAGTATTCTTCTTCTGGCAAATCCTGCTTCAGATTGTAAAGTAACACATGTTCAAAAAACAGCACAGGATTGTTATCTCGGATGGCCGATTTAAGTAAACCTTTGGCATTGTAAGGGGTTGAACAGGCCACAATTTTGAGTCCTGGCACTGCTTGAAAATAGGCTTCCAGCCGTTGGGAATGCTCTGCGCCTAACTGCCGACCCACTCCGCCTGGCCCCCGAATCACGATAGGAATCGTAAAATTGCCCCCCGATGTATAGCGCAACATGCCACATCTTTGGGGTCCACCCAGCGAGCTAATTGACCGGATTGCCAGCGGGACAGCAACAGGGCTTGGGCGTCCGGGG
>JANWVM010000118.1 GCA_025056115.1 Gloeomargarita sp. SKYG116 | reverse complement strand
TATCCCCACGCCCTCCAGCAGGAACATGGTTTTGATACCACGTTCGAGCCTGCCTGGTTAGACGCCCTGTGGCAACGCGCACTGCACCGAGTACCCTGTCTCCAGCATGCGCGAATCGATGGTGAAAACTGCTGGGCGGGCTTGTACGAGATGTCGCCTGATAAGCATGTGATTCTGGGCGAGTCGGCGGAGTTGCGCGGATTTTACTTGGTGAACGGTTCGTCGGGGCACGGCGTGATGCACGCGCCCGCGCTGGGCGAGCTGCTCGCGCGAATGATACTGGGGCAGGAACTGCCATTTGATGTCGCTCCGTTGCGCCCCACGCGCTTTGCGGAAGGCGCGCCGAACATCGATACGGGCGTGCTTTAGTCCCCCTTGACAGCCCGCCCTGTGTTTGGGGTATATTAATAGCCCGTGCGGACGTGGTGGAATTGGTAGACACGCTAGATTCAGGTTCTAGTGCGCGAAAGCGTGTGGGAGTTCGAGTCTCCCCGTCCGCACCAGTGTTTTAGGGGGCGGCGTAGCTCAGTTGGTCAGAGCAACCGGTTCATACCCGGTAGGTCGGCGGTTCGAGTCCGCCCGCCGCTACCACCTTCCTGTTGTGTCTCCAAGTTCCTGTTGCCCCAACCTGTGGTATGCCACGCCATTCGCACAATTCCTGCCCGGTGGGTCTGAAACGACACCCTTCACGCCCGTTGCTAAGCGGTTTCTGAGTTTCCCAATCTGGGTAGCGCCAGCGCTGCGTCGATTGATTGCTGTCCTGTCGAGCAAAGAAAGGGCGCATATCGAAGTGGCTGCCACCAGTGAGGTACCTGAGACAACCAGCGCAACAAAGAAGCACGGCTTCTCAACTGGGAAGCATCGACGCTCAGCTGGTGCTCCAATAGTAGACGCAGGCGGTGCCACCGCTGCCGCACAGATGCCTCGCTGGATTGTAGAGCC
>JANWVM010000117.1 GCA_025056115.1 Gloeomargarita sp. SKYG116 | reverse complement strand
CGGGTACCCCAGTTGCACCGGGCGCGGGTGACGGTCGTCGGCGCTGGGAAAATGGCGCGGCTACTGGTGACGCACCTAGTGGCCAAGGGGGTCAACCGGTTAACGCTGGTGAATCGTTCGGCGGAACGGGCCATGGAACTGGCCAGTCAATTCCCCGAGACTCAAATCCACATCCGTCCCCTGGAAGAGTTGGCGAAAACCATCCCCGAATCCGATGTGGTCTTTACCAGCACGGCGTCCACCGAACCCCTAATTCACCGGGCGTTATTGCAATCCTGGCTCTTGCCCCATCAATCCCTGATGCTCTTTGACATTTCTGTGCCCCGCAATGTCTCTGCCGATGTGAACGAATTGCCCCACGTGCATACCTACAACGTGGACGACCTGCGGGAAGTGGTCAGTCGCAACCAGGAGCGGCGGCGGCAAATGGTCATCGAGGCCGAAGCCATTTTGGAAGAAGAACTGGAAGCCTTTGACATGTGGTGGCAATCGCTGGAGACGGTGCCCACGCTGAACCAGTTGCGGGAAAAAGTCGAAGCCATTCGCACCCAGGAATTGGAAAAAGCCCTATCCCGTCTCGGCGCTGATTTGAGCGGCAAGCACCGGGAAGTGGTGGAAGCTTTGACCAAAGGCATTGTCAATAAAATCCTGCACGACCCGATGGTGCAATTGCGGGCGCAGCGGGACATTATGGCTCGACGCCGGGCGATTCAAGCATTGCACACCCTGTTCAATCTCAATCCCGAAGAGTCCTTGTCCCAAAGCTAACCCCTGCGCAGAACAATATAGGTCGGTTCTGTCCCTGAATAAGTACCCTGCTCATCCTTGACCAAGAAATCTAACCCCTTGTCGAACAGGACTTGGTGGTGCCGTTGCTCTACATCAATCAGGGTTAATTTACGCATGTGGGGAATGGCTTTGAACTGTTGAGGGGGATAGCACTT
>JANWVM010000116.1 GCA_025056115.1 Gloeomargarita sp. SKYG116 | reverse complement strand
GTTTCTTTACCATGCCAGACGTCCGCCTGCTGGTGCTGGATTTAGACGGTACCATCGTGGGTGAAGACAACTGCATTTAGATGGAGTAGGGAAACAACCAGATGGGGATTGTCTTGTAGAAATTTGGGAAGCGTTTGACAGATATCCCCGACCACCAGCTTGAGTTTAGGAATATGCCCAAGGAACCGCGTCACGTCATGGATGGAAGCGGCACGCAGGATGTCTTCAGCCATGCCGCTTTCAACCGCCATTCCCCCCACCTTGGTATGCTCCGATACTTGGGTGCCAGTGCGGTCAACTTCGGAAATTTCGGGAAAGCCGGTAAAGGTATCAAAACCAATGATCTCACGCAGATAATTAGTTGGTTCATAGATTGTGCTTAGGTGATACCACGTCATTAAACTTGCGCCACGGGCGACGCCCATTTCAACCACAGAACCATTTACATGGAGTTGCTTCAAAAAGACTTCGGTGCGTGCTAAAAACTTGGTAAGGCTTTCCCTGGTTACATACTTGGTGAAGTTCTCTAACTTGACATTGACACTGCCTGGGCTTTCTGACCAGTAACGTTCTAGTTCGGCTAGGCAAGCAATGTTGGCACTACTTTGGCGTGAAGATTCACGAATCATACCGGCTAGGGGATTCTTGCTTTCAGACATGAGATTCCTCCTTTTTAGCCAACGCTTTCAGTCCCTCTTGAGCCAAATCTTGCCAGCGCCAACCCCGCTCAATAAAGAATGGGTCCGTAAGGTCGTGATACCTGATAGTGACAGCAAAGCGTACATCGTCACTACGGTTAATGCTTGCTGAATGGGGTAGAAAGCCATCAAACAAGACCAAATCGCCCGCCTTCAGCTCTATAGCTAAAATCACAAAACTTGACATAAGCTATGGATAGTTTCATTGACCAAGGATTGCAAGTTTTCGATTGCACTCACCTGTAGCTTACGCACCTTTT
>JANWVM010000115.1 GCA_025056115.1 Gloeomargarita sp. SKYG116 | reverse complement strand
TGAATACTGGGTGATTGGCCAGGCGGTGGTGAGCGTGGGGTTTCTCCTGTTGCCGGTGGGACGTATCGAGCCGTTTCCGCAACCGTTGCGCTGGGGTGGGGCTGCGGTGTTGGGAAGCATTGCCGCCATCTTGGGGAGCGCTGGCATCTGGCAATTGGGAGAAAATCTGACGCCTTTGCCCCAGCCGAAGGAAGGTGGGCAATTGGTAACGACGGGCGTTTATCGCTGGGTGCGCCATCCCATCTACAGCAGCGTGATTTTCCTGGCGTTGGCCTATGCAGTTTGGCGAGCTAGTTGGACGCACCTGCTGGGCACGGGCATGTTGTTCCTGTTTTTCGACCGCAAGGCCGCCCAAGAAGAGGCATGGTTGACAGCTAAATTCCCTGAGTACGAGACCTACCGCCAGCAGGTGAAAAAACTGATTCCTGGTCTCTACTGAAGCGGCGACATCAGTTCAATCGGCAAGCCGTCGGCGTCCTGGATAAAGGCCACGCGATACCGGTGCGAGCCAATTTGCTGCTCCGTCGGGGGTAACAAGATCGCCGGTGCGGTTCCCAATCGCTGCTCTAGTTGCGCCAAACATTGCCCTACATCCGGCACTAGCAACGACAGGTGGTAATAGCCCACGTAATGTTCATCGCCAAAGGCATCAGGCGCAGGTCGGGGAATGGGCACCTGCATTAGTTCCAGACGGGTTCCGAGTCCTTCGAGCCAGCAAGCCAGCGTGATGCCCGCCGTGAAGCGCTCCGTGACCTGAAACCCCAAGGCTTCATAAAACGCAATAGCCCGGTGAATGTCGCCCGTCCGAATCGCTACGTGATGATACTGTCCTGCAATTGCCATTGCGCCGCAGAAGTTATCCATGTACACCAGTTTAGGGGCGTCTGCGCTAGGGTGGAAGGGAATGTGACTCCCCATGACCCATGACGGATACGTTTTTAGCGCGTCACATCGGCCCGAC
>JANWVM010000114.1 GCA_025056115.1 Gloeomargarita sp. SKYG116 | reverse complement strand
GGGTGCGCCCATACATCAGCACTGTCATGAGCAACATAGATGGGTAAATCCCCAATAATGCGTATCTGTCGGCTGTGGGCATAAGCGCGCAACGCCTGCCACTGTTCCCAAAACAAGTACTGTAAGAAGCAGTGAAACTCCTGAGCTGGACGTACCTGTTCCTGCCAGTAAGCAAGAGCGTGAGGTTCACGTTGAGCTAAGGCTGGCTCCCATTCATACCAGGCCTGTCCTCCATGGGCTTCCTTGAGCGCCATGAACAAACTGAAATCCGTGAGCCAGTGGGCCTGTTGATGGATAAACTCCTCCAATGCTCCCATCGCTGCCTTATCCTGCTGAAAGTAATGCCAAGCTAGGCGGAGCAAGGGCATCTTTTGTAGATACACCGCGTCGTAGTCCACCCGCCGGGAAGATACAGGGGGAGGGGATAAATCGTGGGGTAGCCATGCCCGTTCTTGCAGTGGCTCTAGGCTAATCAGCAGCGGATTACCCGCCATTGCCGAGTAAGACAAGTAGGGGGAATTGCCGTAACCCGTCGGCCCGAGAGGCAAAATTTGCCAAAGCCGTTGGTCAGCCTCAGCCAAAAAATCCACCCACTGCCGGCTCGCTTGTCCCAAGTCGCCGATGCCCCACCCCCCTGGCAGCGAAGTCGGATGGAGCAAAATCCCACTACAACGGGGCCACGTCATAGAGGCCAATGTAAATAAACATTTCAATCTTAGCCTGTGAGCCGGTTCATTTCTGGCACGTCGCCGAATTCCTGGCACAATAAAGAAAAGTAAGTGGAGCTTATCAATCTGATAAGTTCTGTAACCTGGTAATGCGTTGGATGACAAGTATGACTACGACTGCCACGACAAGCACCCTGGAGACCATGCGCAAGTTTGCCGAGACCTATGCGCAGCGGACTGGTACATATTTCTGTGTAGATTTAGGCGTCACGGCCACAGTTATTCAAGGGCTGGCCAAGCATAAGGA
>JANWVM010000113.1 GCA_025056115.1 Gloeomargarita sp. SKYG116 | reverse complement strand
TAGAGTTTGCGCTATTGACCGCAGCAGCTCTGTTATTCAGCGTCTTTACCAGCCCATTGATTGCCACATTCTTGACACTAGCAACCTTTTTTATTGGTCATTTGAGTTCCGACGTAATTACCCTAGGACGTCTCATCCGTAACCCCCAGTTTCTACAGGTATTAAAGGGTTTGTTTCTCGTGGTTCCAGACCTTTCACGCTTGGATTTGAAAAACACAGCCGTTTACGGACTACTGCCCGATGCCGGCGTTCTGTGGTCAAGCGTGTTATACGGCATTTTTTACACCATATTTCTACTTGCAGCAACAGTATTTATTTTTGCGCGTCGGGAGTTTTAGGTTACAGGGCTGCTTGGACAATCTTTTTAGATATTGCCAACTATAGATGGGTACTTCCATTTATTCAAGCCGATAGAGAACTTTCCGTAACTGAGAGCAGTTGAGTTGTTGTACGTGGGTTGTGTGGAGGGTTACTATAGCTAAAAACAGTCAGTTTGTCGCAGACAGACAGGAATTAAGGTTGGCAGCTCAGGGATTTCAGCCGTCTTACATGTCAAACATTCTGTGCCTAGCTATAGTTAAGTAATTGAAGTCATTGCTTATGTTAGACACTCTAGTCTTGACAAGTAATCCTAGATTTGGTAGCTTTAGTAAAATGAACTTCACTTCCCTGGTTTTAGCCTCATGATAAGAATAGTTTTGATGTGGCCAACTCCTTTTGGCTCAAAGTTGCTCTCCTATATACTTGAGAACCTGCGAATAGAGTATTGTTTATTCATCGGTGTGCCTGGTTTTGAGGATGACCGATTGGACTACATTCCATGGCATCACGCTTATGGTGCTGAATATGAACACTACATTTCTTGGGAAAATCTTCCACCTCTAGATGAAGAAATAATTTCGCAAATGGCTTCCTGCGAATCTAGTACCTTCAGGCTGATGGACTATGAGTTTGAATTTCAATCTGATTCAGCATACGGCTGCC
>JANWVM010000112.1 GCA_025056115.1 Gloeomargarita sp. SKYG116 | reverse complement strand
AGCCGCGCCATGGCAATCAGCGCCCCTGGGATGTTTTTGTCGCAGCCGCCAATCGCCAGCACCCCATCCAGGCTCTGCCCCAGGCACACCGTTTCAATCGAGTCGGCAATCACTTCCCGCGACACCAGGGAGCACTTCATCCCTTCCGTGCCCATGGAAATCCCATCGCTGATGGTGATGGTGCCAAACAGTTGGGGCATCGCGCCCGCTTGCCGGATCGCTGCTTCCGCCTGCAACGCCAAGTCGTTGATCCCCGCATTACAGGGCGTCAGGGTGCTATAGGCGCTGGCAATCCCCACGATGGGTTTGTCGAAATCGGCATCGGTAAACCCCACTGCCCGCAACATCGCCCGGTTCGGGGAGCGTTCGACGCCAGCGGTAATGGCTTGACTACGGCGCGAGAAGGTCATATACCATCCGTCATGCCAATGAATGGACATTTTACCATTGCCCTGGGTGCGTAAAATCGAAGTACACCCTGGAGCCGCCAGCCATGCCCGATTACCACGTCACCTGGGAGCGCTACCACCAGTTGATTGAAACCCTGGCGCAACAGATTTACCGGTCGGGTTGGGAGTTTGACCAAATTCTGGCGATTGCCCGGGGGGGACTCCGCATTGGCGATACGCTATCGCGCATGTTTCACAAACCCTTGGCCATTATCAGCGCCCAATCTTACGTGGGCCAGCAGCGGGGGGATGTGCGCCTAGCCAATTCCATCACCACGACCCAACCCCAGCTTGGGCCGCGCCTGCTGGTCGTGGACGACATGGTAGATTCGGGGCAAACCCTGGCGAAAATCGTGAATCATTTACTAGGGGACCCCAACGCCGACATTCAAGCCCTGAAAACAGCCGTGCTCTGGGTCAAAGCCCACACCCAATTTCAACCAGATTACTACGTGGAATTCTTGGTCGATAACCCCTGGATTCACCAGCCCTTTGAGCGCTACGAGCATTGGCAATTTGACGGCTAAAAGTTAAGCCACCAGTTGAATCCCC
>JANWVM010000111.1 GCA_025056115.1 Gloeomargarita sp. SKYG116 | reverse complement strand
AGCGCATCTAACTCCAAAACACTTACCAAGACACCCGCTATCGGAATTGACAAAAACACCCCTATAATTCCTGCCAAATGGGCGCCGAGCAACAGCGCAAAAAACATGAGAACTGGATTGATATTTAATGCATCCTTCATCACCCTTGGCATGAGCAGGTTCTCCTCGATTTGCTGCGTAATGATACAGACGACAATCACCAACAAACTCAGCGTAAGTCCTTGGGGAAGAACAATCAATGCTACTAATGTCACCCCAATGGTTGCACCAATCCCTGGGATTAAATCGAACAGCCCCCCGATAACCGATAGGAACAGGGCTTGTTCCAAACCCATCAACCAGAACACCACAAAGATAGATACTGAAAAAAAGCAAGAGAGCAAGAAACGTCCCCAGAAGAAACCGAGAAAATTTTTCCGTACTGCCGGTGTTAACCGACTTCGCCAGGGTTCAGGGATGAAACCAACCAGAAACCACCAGATTCTCGCCCCATCAAATAACATAAATAGTGCAACAATAATCACAATCACGAAGTACAGCAAGCTATAGGCAAACTTTTGAATCGCCGTTAGGACTAAACTGGTTAATGTCAGCAAGTTATCTTTAATGACTTTTTCAATGATGTCTAAATCCACCGACAGTTGCAGGCGAGCTAATGATTTTTCTGTCTGTTCAAGCAACTCCAAAATAGAACCAATGATTTCATCTGACCGGTTGAGTACATCTTGCGCCTGAGCCAGCACGGTAAATCCAATTGTCAACAGCAAAGCCAGTAATAAAAAGCCACTAACGACGGTGACCAGGGCAATAGCTAGGCTTCTAGGCAACCACCGCTGCACATACTGAACTGGATAGTGCATTAAAAATGCGATAATTCCCGCCAAGATGAAAATGACTAGCACGGGTGCCAAGTAATTCAAAATTTGAAAAACAACCCAACCCAATGCTATAGCTAAGCTGCTTTAGTTTGTCAGAAAGAGGAGAGAAAACCCAAAGGCGGGGCCGTGCTCCGGGACTCAAGGG
>JANWVM010000110.1 GCA_025056115.1 Gloeomargarita sp. SKYG116 | reverse complement strand
CTCTCGCTGGTTAAATCTATAAATTGGAAACATAAGTGACTGGGAAGATGGGAACGGAGACAAAGGAGTCCCCACTCGCTGGGGAAATCTATAAATTGGAAACGAAAAGCTCTTAGGAGGAAAACCATTTATGACTATTTGTCCCCACTCGCTGGGGAAATCTATAAATTGGAAACGACCCCCAAGCTAATGGACCTCGGTCCTTTACTGCTGTCCCCACTCGCTGGGGAAATCTATAAATTGGAAACGCTGACCTACCAAGGCCTGGACTTCTGGACGGTAGAGTCCCCACTCGCTGGGGAAATCTATAAATTGGAAACAGCGACGAGGTACAGGGCGAACAGCCCGAAGCTGTGTCCCCACTCGCTGGGGAAATCTATAAATTGGAAACACGTGATGTCGACGATTATGTATTTTTCGCGTTCTTCTAGTCCCCACTCGCTGGGGAAATCTATAAATTGGAAACGCGATTGCCACCGCCCCGACCATGATGGCTTCCGCCGTCCCCACTCGCTGGGGAAATCTATAAATTGGAAACAGACGTTACATCCGTCGTTTGACTGTATCAGAAATCGTCCCCACTCGCTGGGGAAATCTATAAATTGGAAACTTATTTTGTAGTAAACATAGGCTTGGTCTAAAGACAATTTGTCCCCACTCGCTGGGGAAATCTATAAATTGGAAACCCGGCCGCTGGTCGAGCACAACAAGTGGCACGACCAGTCCCCACTCGCTGGGGAAATCTATAAATTGGAAACTTTCAATAAAATTATTACAATCACCTATGTCTTGTCGTGGTCCCCACTCGCTGGGGAAATCTATAAATTGGAAACTAATATATTACTGATTTTTCTCTGGTAAAAAAAATTCCTTTAAGTCCCCACTCGCTGGGGAAATCTATAAATTGGAAACGCTTGCGCTGGTCTTGCTGCGGGGTACTACCTCTCAAGTCCCCACTCGCTGGGGAAATCTATAAATTGGAAACTTGTTGGAAGTACAGGAGGAAAAACATGGCTCTGCCTCAAG
>JANWVM010000010.1:48707-61048 GCA_025056115.1 Gloeomargarita sp. SKYG116 | reverse complement strand
TTTAGTTTGTCAGAGAGAGGAGAGAAAACCCAGAGGCGGGGCCGTGCCCTGCGACCCAAGGGCTGACAACCATAGATAGCTCGGCTATAGATTCTTTCCAGCAGAAACCAGTGTTCTATAGCTAGACCACTTTAGTTTGTCCAGGAGACAACTGAAAAACCCAGAACGGAGCTACGCCCTGCGACCCCAAGGATAACGCCAGGGATGACAACCATAAATAATCTAGCCATAAAATCGCATAGAATTTCTATTCACCCGCTAGGTAACGTTAATTGGAAAACGAGTTGCCATTGTGACTCTGAAATGTATTTCTTCTTGGCTTCAGGCATGAATGACCGATGGCATAGCAAACACCACGCTGTTTTTTGTTATGGATACGCCCATACTTCACAATATTTTGAGACCGACAACGGTGGCAAGTAATTGTACTCATGGCTTCACCTAAATCTAATCTCCTTGTTTTAACCATTGCAAGAATTAGGACTACTGGACTTGACAGCATTACTGGCAAGAGCATACACTGATTGTGTCTCGACTGGGGAATTAACATGGGACGTTTTGTGTTAAATCATTTGGAATTGCTGTTAACTGGTCTAGGGCTAATTGTCATCTTAGTGATTGGTAGTTTGGCGTCGCGATGGGGAGCAAACGTTTGGCAAGTTACAGCGATTACTGCAATTGTGGTAGGAGTGCTGCATGGTGTATTGTTCTGGTTAGTCCGGCAACGCCAGCGTCAAGTGCGGCAGAAAGCGATTCAGCAGGTGCGAGAAATGCTCAAAGATTTAGTGAAAAACCGCCTGCAAAGTATCAAGATGATGGTGTACCTCGCCCAATCGCCCCAAGCTACTCCCGATAAAGTAGCGGCTCGGTTGGAACAAGTGCAAGATTTAGTGGCAGACATCAGCGCTGTAATTGACCACATTTCTGAGGAATCGCTCCGGCAATGGCGGCATTACTACCAGGCTGTGATTGAAAACATCGAAGCCCGAGAAGCAAAGGGTAAATATCACGCTTAACGCAACGGCGCAAACCCTGCTTCTTTGACTAACCGCTGCCCTTCATCGCTCAGGAACAAATTGGCATAAGCAACGCTGGCCTTTTCATCTAACGTGCCATCGCGTTTGATGATGAGAAATAGCCGCCGCGTGATGGGATAGGTGCCGTTGGTAAGGACTTCCAGATTCACCTCTCGACCGTTAATGTCCGGCGCGACATAAGGGTTACCTGCTTCTTTCGCAATCGGCACGATCCGCACCATTTCTTGACGTACCACTTCCGAAACCGTGGCATAACCTATGCCGCCGGGGGTTGCCCCCACTTTACGCAAGGAATCGGTTGTGTCGCGCGGTTCCCGTACATTCGGCCCCAATGAGTTTCCTAATAGCACCGCTTCTTTAAAAAAGTCCACTGTCCCACCCGCTTGCAAATTGCGACTAAAGGGTACTACTGGCAAATCTGGGCCGCCCACCTGCCGCCAATTGGTAATTTTCCCGGTAAAGATATCCCGCACCTGGGCCACGGTTAAACCGGGAATTGTTACTTGGGGGTTGACGTAGATGGCAATGGCGTCATTGGCAATGGGAATTTGCTCTAACCGAAATCCCCGCGCTTGCGCCCGTTGAAATTCCTCATCCTTGAGGGGACGGGATGACTGGGCAATCGCCAACTGGCCGTTGAGCAGCATTTCAATTCCCGCGCCCGACCCTGGTTTCCCGCCCGGCGGCTCTACATAGCGCAACCGAAACTGGGGATGGGCCTGATAGATTGCCTGGTTAATTCGTTCCGACCGCAACGGCGCAAAGGTCGTTGACCCCCCATAATTGAAAGTTCCACTGGGGACATCGGGCACATCGGCCAAGCGGGACACAATCGTAATCCCTGCTGTTTGCGTTGCTGGTGCGACAGGGGTTATTGCTACCGGTGCCGGATTGGTATTGGGGTCAGGAGAGGCAGGAGCTGAACCGGTATTGGGCGCAGGGGAAGAAGTCACCACCGGCGTTTGACGAGCAAATTGGGTCAGTATCCAATAGCCACCACCGCCTAATACCACCACTCCAGCCAGCGTTGCCAAAATGGGCACGACCGGCAAGTCTTTTTTCAGGCGATAGCCACAAATCTCACACTTGGCCGCGCTCAAAGGATTCCGGTCATAACCGCACTGAGGACATCTGACATAGCTGTAGTCCTGCGCCATTGCCTGCACCGGAACGGTTACACTCGTAATCTTACGCCGCGCTACCTTGCTAACGCAACGGCGCAAACCCTGCTTCTTTCACCAACCGCTGCCCTTCATCACTTAGGAATAAATTGGCGTAAGCAACGCTAGCCTTTTCATCCAACGTGCCATCCCGCTTGATGATGATAAATAACCGGCGCGTGATGGGGTAGGAGCCATTCGTCAGTACCTCTAGGTTAACCTCTTGACCATTGATGTCTGGCGCAATGTAGGGAGCACCTGGCCCCTGGGCAATCGGCACAATCCGCACCATTTCTTGACGTACCACTTCCGAAACCGTGGCATAACCGACGCCACCTGGCGTTTTCCCCACCTGGCGGAGTGAATGGGTCGTATCCCGTACCTCTCGCACATTGGTTCCCAGTGGTGCGCCTAGCAACACATTTTCCTTAAAAAAGTCCACGGTTCCCCCCGCTTGCAAATTGCGACTAAACGGCACCACTGGCAAATTCGGGCCGCCCACCTGTTGCCAATTCGTGACCTTCCCCGTAAAAATATCGCGCACCTGAGCTACGGTTAGCCCTGGCAATTTCGCTCGGACTTGCGGATGCACATAGATAGCCAAAGCATCCAAAGCAATCGCCACCTGTTCCAACCGAAAGCCCCGTAGCTGCGCCCGTTGAAATTCCTCATCCTTGAGGGGCCGCGATGACTGGGCAATCGCCAACTGACCGTCTAGCAACATCTGAATTCCGGCGCCCGACCCTGGTTTTCCACCCGGCGGCTCCACATAGCGCAACCGAAACTGGGGATGAGCCTGATAGATTGCCTGGTTAATCCGTTCTGACCGCAACGGCGCAAAGGTTGTTGACCCCCCATAGTTGAAGATGCCGCTGGGGACGTCAGGCACATCGGCCAAGCGAGACACAATCGTAATCCCTGCTGTCTGAGTTGCTGGCGCGACGGGCGTTACTGGTGCCGTTCCTTGCTCTGGGCGCGTTGTCCCAGCGTTGGGGTCAGGTGCTGGAGCTGAACTATCACTACCGGTCGTTGGGTCTGGTGAAGAAACGGTCACCGGCGTCTGGCGGGCCAATTGGTTGAGCAACCAGAAACCCACCCCTCCCAGTACAACCACCCCTGCCAAGGCAGCGATGATCGGGACAACCGGTGCTCCTTTTTTTAGTCGATAGCTGCAAATTTCACACTTAGACGCGCCCGAGGGATTACGGTCATAACCACATCGCGGGCACTTGACAGAGCCGTAATCCTGAACCATTTGCCGCGCTGAAACGGTTACACCTGTTATCTTAGTGACGTTTCCTACGTTTGCCTAGATGGGTCGGCTGGGGATCGAACCCAGGGCCAATCGGTTAAAAGCCGAGTGCTCTACCGCTGAGCTACCGACCCATACCCAGGGTCTTAGTCTAACATAGCTGCGGCTGGGAATGTCGCCACTGCTACCGTTGAGATGCTATGCGACTGGTGAAATAAGCCGTCCCTAGCCCCAGTACAAAACCAATCAAATGCCCCCACCAAGCAACAAAAGGTTCCTGGGGTAAAACCCCCCACACAAGGCCCCCATAGTTGACCAGCACCAACACCGAAATCGCTAGCGAAACCAAACGTTTTTCCTGCCAACCAATCCCCAATAAATACCCAAATAAAGTATAAACAACACCACTCATGCCATGCACCGGTCGTGGCCCCAGCAACCAACACCATACCCCGCCGCCAATCCATCCCACCAGCAACGTGATGACGTACCGGCGGTAGCTTTGCACCAGGATTAACCAACTAAAAATCAAAAAGGGGATGCTATTGGCAATTAAATGGGCAAAGTTGGCATGAGAAAAAACTGAAAAAAGCACACCCGGCAACCCCTGGACTTGGCGAGGAATAATGGGGATATTCCAGCGACCACCAAAAATAACTTGATCCACCACTTGCTGCACCCAGGCCGGTACGAGGAAGTAAAACGGTAACATAAAAGTGCGTCGGACTTCTTGCATAACAGACTTGGGAATCGTTCCCGGAAAAGCCCGGTTTTCGGCCAGTGGGCGGGTGTTGGGGTCAGATTCACGCATCGCAGTTAAGACTCATTAGCGCCTGCCCAAATTATAGACGTTACACTCCAGTCCATCGTTGCACTCACCCGCTATTACCAAGAACAATCACAGGCGTACAGTCATTAAAATGCTCGCCATTGTTCACGGTTCATGAAAAAGCCATTGCCTTTGCCGTTCGTGCAAGTCAAGCCGTTTACAGTTGCCTGGCAACTAAAGCCATTCTTTCGCCAAGTCTTACCGTAGTCGAGGGTTGGCAAGTCTGGAGAGTAAATAGTATCGCTGATACAGAGAACTTGGGCTTTTTGGGGAGCGTTTGTTAGTAAGAAACCTGCCCCCCAGTCAAATTCGCAAGAACTTGGTTTAGGAGGCAAGGGCCTGAGTCCGCTTTTGATTTCACACCGCAGAAATTGATTTGCTCCTTGACCAAAGCTAAAGCAGGCAATGTTGCGACTGGGGAGAATGAAGCCATTGCTACTGTCGAACGCCTGTATGGATTCGCTCGTAGCCACCACTACGCAAGTTGTGAACAGATAGTAAGCAAGAGCAGACAAATGTTTAGCTGGCCTAGGCATAGTATCCATCCTTGGATATTAAGTAATTTTGCTACAAATCTAGCGAATCAACTTGTGAGTGAACAACAACCGCTTGGGTTTATAGGTCCAAACCACCTTAGGTTGGCAGAGAAAGAACCAGCAATGAAGCTTCGCCCTGCGACCCACAACCTGACCAGCGTAGATAGCTCAGCTATATTTGTAACAAACTGACCTATATACTCATCAACATTTGACACAGGCCAGTGGCGATATCGAAGTAGTAATGGGCTTCTTTAGGGATCACCAGTCCAACCCATTCCCGAACCAAGGGATTCTGCCTAGTTTTGACCCACACCAGCAGGTCAGGCGCTACCTCAATTTGTACTAAATTCACTTGACCTAATGGTTCGACAATCACAACCCGCCCTCGTAAATCACTTTTTTCTGGGGATGTGATGGCGATGTTTTCAGGCCGTACCCCCACTTCCACTGTCGGCGGTACACCAGGGAATAAGCGGGCCGGCAGGATGTTCATGGGTGGGTGCCCCAGAAACAACGCTACGGTTTTATTGGCTGGTTGTTGATACAGGTGCTGGGGAGAACCAATTTGTTGAATCCGCCCCTGGTGCATGACGACCAATTGATCGGCCAGGGTCATGGCTTCAGTCTGGTCGTGGGTGACGTAAAGGGTGGTGGTGGGGAATTCTTGATGCAGGCGCTTGAGTTCGGTGCGAGTCTGGTCCCGTAAACGGCTGTCGAGATTGGACAGGGGTTCGTCGAGTAAAAAAACCTGGGGTTGTCGCACCATGGCCCGCCCTAGCGCCACTCGCTGTTGCTGCCCGCCCGACAGTTGGCCCGGTTTGCGAGTGAGCAAGTTGGTTAACCCCAATAGCTCGGCCACCCACTGCACCCGCCGCTGCCGTTCCTGGGGAGGGACACCCCGCATTTTCAACCCAAATGCCAAGTTTTCGGCCACCGTCATATGCGGGTAAAGGGCATAGTTCTGAAACACCATCGCCACATCCCGTTCGCGCGCCGGCACGTGGTTGACACACCGGTCTCCGAAAAAAATTCGCCCCTGTTGCACCGGCAGCAACCCGGCTACTGTGCGCAAAATGGTGGACTTACCGCAGCCTGATGGTCCCATCAGAACCCAAAATTCGCCATCGGGGATGTGCAGGGAGATGTCTGCCACCGCCACATGCCGACCAAACTGCTGGGTGACCTGCTCCAAAATCAACTGAGCCATGCCTGTTGCCACCAGAACGCAACTGCAGCTGTCGCCAGGGGTACCGTCAGATTGTCCACACCGTAGTAGGAAAAGATTTCTAGGACAGCGGCTACCAGCGCGACCACCAGCACCAACGGCGTCCACCCCAGCACACAGCCAGTCAACAGGCCAGCCACCCCCGCCATGGTCAACGACCCCTCCCAGGTTTTACAGATGCCGGCTAGGCAGTAAGGATGTTTGCCCCAGCGCCGTCCTACCACTGCAGCCAAACCATCGCCCCAGCCCATCACCAACACTCCCAAGACGGCGTAGCGGTATTGCAAATCCGGCCAGAACCAGGCCATCAACACCCCGATGCTCACCGCATAAAAAAATGTCCCCCAACTGCGCCGGTTCACACTGTCAATGACGGACAACAGGGGCACCCAGTGGGAAACTGCCGTGACGATGGCCGCCACAATGGCTGCTCCAATCCCTATCCAGGTCGGCACCTGCCACCACCAAGCCAGCAGAATGACATTGCCTGTCCCGATATGCACAATTTTGCGAATGGTCTCTGAATCAGCTTTGGTGGTGCGCTGAACCAGGAGGGCAAGGGTAAGCACTAGGAATAACCACAGCGCCACCCCCGCCACTGCTCTCCAGGGGATGGTCAGGCCCATTCCTCCACCTGATCGAGGCGCAACCAGACAGGAGGAGTAGGCACTCGGAATTTTAGCTGCACATAATCCCCGCGAATCTCTAAAACCTCTGCGGGTGATTCAAATACATAAGAGGACCAGCGCGTGTCATTCGCTTGGGCTTCTAAACTGTTTTCCAAGCGTTCTCGCTGTACGCGCACTAAACTACCCTTCTTGATGGTCATTGTCGTCCTATCTCGCTGCACCTTTTATTATGACAGTGACAGCCGGTAAGGGTGGGAAAAGAATTTGTTAGGCTGGGTTGAGGGCATCGGAGCCATTGTTACCACCCAGGCAAAAAACGCATGGATTTTGCACTCGACCAGTGGCAGCAGGCTCTGCGGGGATTTCCTTACCCCGTACTCTGGGTGGAACAACAAGCCGATGGGCAGTATGATTTTCACGGTTTTTACCAAGATGGGTTCCGGGACTATCTGCCGCCCGCGTGGGAACCCTTGCATCCTGTGGTTATAACCTGCTTGCAACAGCAAGTTGTCCAGCGCCAACGGTTGACAGTCGCAGGCGTCACTTATCTAGTGGAATTTACGCCGTTGTCGTTGCAAGAGGCACTGGGGCTGGCGATACCGGAGTCGG
Organism: Gloeomargarita sp. SKYG116; assembly: GCA_025056115.1. Lineage (GTDB taxonomy): Bacteria > Cyanobacteriota > Cyanobacteriia > Gloeomargaritales > Gloeomargaritaceae > Gloeomargarita. The sequence goes on along the minus strand of JANWVM010000010.1, from coordinate 53,768 downwards.
AACTGGGGCAACTAGCAGAAGCTGCGCCGGTCGTGCTGTGGCTAGCAGATACCCAGGGAGCAGTTGTCTATGTCAATCGCCAGTGGACAGTGCTGACCCAACAGCCCGTATTGGCCGCCTTGGGAGATGGATGGTGGCGTTGGGTGCATCCAGATGACCAACCCCATTTGCGACGGGTTTTCCAGCAGGCGGTGGCGACTCATCAGTCCTATCAAGCCGAATTTCGCTTGCGTAATGTCCAAGGGGAATACCTGTGGTTAGCCTGTCAAGGACATCCCCGTTACAACGCGCGAGGGGAATGGGTGGGCTTTCTCGGCGTGGCTGTGGACATCACGGCGCGTCGCCAGGCGGAACAAACGACCCAGCTCCAGGCTAGGTACAACCAATTCCTGGTCAACTTGAGCACGGAAATCCTGCAATCGTTTGACCTAGACCGCATCATGCAGTGCGCAGTGACCCAGTTGCAGGCGCTGCTAGGGGTCGATCGGGTAGCGATTGCGCCGGTGGCAGCGAATGGTACTGTGACTTTCACTGTGGAGGCGGTAGCTGACCCCCGCTGGCAGTTGCTGCACACCCAAATTTACGACCCCTGCTTTGATGAGCGCTACTTAGCGGCCTACCGGCAGGGACGGATTTGCGTTATCGAGGACGTGACCAGCGCCTCTCTACAACCCTGTCACCGGGCGTTGCTGCAACAGTTCCATGTGCAAGCGAACTTGGTTGTGCCGATTCGCCATGGGGATCACTTTTGGGGGTTGCTCATTTTCCATCACTGTCAACAGCCCCGCCCTTGGACGCAAGCCGAAATCCATCTGGTGCAACAGGTAGCCAATTATCTAGGACTGGCCCTGCACCGGGGGGAACTGTATGAACAACTCCAACAGCAGGAGACCCGCTACCGCCAGATTGTCGAGCAGCAAACCGAGCTGATTTGCCGCCATACCCCCCAGGGGCAGATCACCTTTGTCAATCCGGCGTTTTGTACCTATGTGGGCCAGACGGCGGTTGAAATTGCCCAACAGCCCGCTACAACCTTTGCACTAGTGCCCGGTGAACAACGCCTGCGACGGGCCGACGGCAGTTGGGGATGGGTGCAGTGGCAGGTGCAACCGATTACCAACGACCGGGGCGAGACCGTGGAATTCCAGTGGGTGGGGCGAGACGTGACAGCGGCGCACCAGGCCCAGGAACAGCTGAAGCTCATGGAATCAGTCGTGGTTTGTGCCAACGACGGTATTGTGATTACTCGCCAGGGCCGGGTGATCTACGCCAATCCCACCTTTCTGGCGATGACGGGCTACACCCTAGCGGAAATTCAAGCCCATGGACTGGGAGAGCTATGCGGCCCTAGCACTGACCTCACCCAGTGGGAGTACATCCAAAGTTCCGTTAAACAGCGGGCCTCGGTGCGGGTAGAACTGGTGCAGTACGCCAAAGACCAGCGGGACTTCTGGGTAGAACTGACGGTGCTTTCTTTGGCAGGGCCTGAAAAGGACGAGTGGGTATGGGTCTATCGAGACATTACTGACCAGAAGCAAATTGAAGCCCGGCTGTTGTACGAAGCAACCCATGACGCCCTCACCGGCCTGCCCAACCGCACATTTCTGATGGACCGGCTGCATCAGGCCCACCGGCGATGTCAACCCGCAGCGGGGCAGTATTACGCGGTGCTGTTTACCGATCTGGACCGGTTTAAGCTGGTGAACGACAGCCTCGGCCACACGGTAGGGGATGAAATGCTCCAGGAAGTGGCCCAGCGGCTGCAACGCCATCTCCGTCCCAGCGATATGTTGGCGCGCATTGGCGGGGATGAATTTGTCGTCCTTCTCGAACCAGTCAGTGGAGTTGCAGAAGCTGTAGCAATCGCAGAACAGTTATTGCGAGTACTCCAGGCACCTTTTCTGCTCCAAGGGCAGGAGGTGGTGCTCAGCAGCAGCATCGGTATTTGCCTGAACGACAACCCAGACTGCAGCCCAGCGGACATCCTACGCAACGCCGACATCGCCATGTACCAGGTGAAACTAGCGGGTCGCTGCGGGGTGCAGGTATTTCAACCGCGGATGCATGCCCAGGTGATGGGACAACTCGCGCTGGAAACAGCCCTGCGGCGGGGACTGACCCAAGGGGAATTTGTTTTGTACTACCAGCCGGTGGTGCATCTGCAAACGGGCGATATTGTGGGCTTTGAAGCCCTGGTGCGCTGGCAGCAACCGGGGGTGGGTTTGGTGTCGCCGGGCGTGTTTATCCCCGTTGCCGAAGAATCGGGGTTGATTCACCCCCTGAGCGAGTGGGTGCTGGAAACTACCTGTCAACAACTAGCCCAGTGGCGCCAGCAACGACCGGATTTGAAGGTGGCCATTAATCTCTCTGGGCAATTATTCCGGCGCACCCCAACGTTGGTGACCCAAATCACTCAGGCATTGGCTCGCTGGCAATTGCCCCCCCGGTCGCTGGTGCTGGAAGTGACCGAAGGCATCTTAATGGCCGACCCCCAGACGGTGGGGCAAGCCCTGAGTGAATTGCGGCAACAGGGGGTGCAGGTGAGTATTGACGATTTTGGAACAGGCTATTCATCACTGGCCCGCTTGCAACGCCTGCCGGTGGATTGCTTGAAAATTGACCGGTCGTTTATCCAGCAAATGACCCAACGGGGAGCGCTGGTGCAGGCCATTATCACGCTAGCTTTAACCCTGGAAAAGGATGTGATTGCTGAAGGGATTGAAACCCCGGAACAACTGGCTCTCCTGCAGAGCTTTAGCCCAGCGGACCGGATTTACGGGCAAGGCTACTGGTTTTCACCGCCTGTACCGGCAGCGGCAGCCACCAAACTCTTGCAGCAAGCGCCGCCTTGGCGGGCAGTGCGGGAGTAAACGTCACCCGAAACCAGTATATTAGTGGGGAAACTGGTGCAGGAGCAGCAGGTGCAGGTTGCAATTATTGGCACGGGTTACGTGGGGCTAACGACGGGGGTGGCGCTCGCCTACTTGGGACATCAGGTAGTGGGGCTAGACGTGGACGCCCAAAAGGTAGAACGCCTGCAACGGGGCGACATTCCTATTTATGAACCCTATCTGGCCGAACTGCTGCATTTGGCTCGCCCCAATATCACCTTCACCACCGACTACGCCACCGCGATTGCGCCAGCCCAGGTAATTTTCATTGCAGTGGGGACGCCGTCGCTCCCTGATGGCAATCCTGACTTGACCTATGTGCGCCAGGCAGCCCAAGGGATTGGGTTACACTTGGCCCAGCCGTTTACCGTCATCGTCAATAAGTCCACGGTGCCCATCGGCAGCGGCAACTGGGTGGAAACCTTGATTGAAGAAGCATTGCGGACGCGCCCCCAGCCGGTTCCTCGGTTTGCCGTGGCGTCGAATCCGGAATTTCTGCGGGAAGGGTCAGCCTTGCACGACACGTTTTACCCAGACCGGGTGGTGTTGGGAACCCAAGACCCCCAGGCGCTGGAACTGTTGCACCAACTTTATCAACCCATCTTGGAGCAAAGTTTTACGCCCCCCAGTTTTTTGCCCCGACCGGACGGGCTGGCGGCGGTGCCCCTGGTGACGGCAGACCTGGCGTCCGCCGAGTTGATCAAGTATGCGGCCAATGCGTTCCTAGCGCTGAAAATTAGCTTCATCAACGAAATTGCTCAGTTGGCGGAGCGGGTGGGGGCAGACGTGACTCAGATCGCGCGGGGGATTGGGCTGGATAAGCGCATCGGCAGCCAGTTTTTGCAGGCCGGCATTGGCTGGGGCGGCTCCTGTTTCGGCAAAGACACGGCGGCGTTGATTGCCACGGCGCGGGACTATGGGTTGGGGATGGCGATTGTCCAGGCCAGCCGGTTGGTGAACACCCAGCAGCGCCAGTGGGTGGTGGAAAAACTCCTGCAAACCCTGAAGATTCTCAAGGGACGGCGGGTAGGGTTGCTGGGACTGGCGTTTAAGCCCCACACAGACGACCTGCGGGATGCGCCGGCCTACGACATTGCCCAGCAACTGTTGGAGCGGGGGGTGGCGGTGCGCGTCCATGACCCAGTGGCACTGGAGCGAGCGCGACGGGAATGGTCCAAGCTGGACGTGCAGTACTGCGATGACGTGACGGCCTTGGCCCAAGATGCCGACGCCCTGGTGCTGGTGACGGACTGGCCCCAGTACCGCGATTTGCCCTGGGAAACCCTGGCGGCGACCATGCGCCAGCCCCTGCTCATTGACGGGCGCAACTTCCTGGACCGGGAGCGGTTGCAACGGGCCGGTTTCACCTATCTGGGCATGGGGCGCTGATGCGGGGGACGGTTTTGCTCACGGGCGCGGCGGGGTTTGTGGGGAGCCATCTCACTGACCGGCTGGTGCAGGAAGGGTACCGGGTGATTGCGGTGGACAACTGCTGCACGGGTTCCTGGAGCAATCTGGCCCATTGGGACGGCCATCCCCAGGTGCAACGAGTGGAGCACGATGTGATTACGCCCCTGGCGATTGATGAACCCCTCGATTGGGTGATGCACTTTGCCAGCCCGGCGTCGCCCCCCAAGTACCTGGCCATGCCAGTAGAAACCTTGCGCGTCAATGCCGAAGGAACGTATCACCTGCTGGAATTGGCCCGGCGTCAAGGGGCGCAATTTTTTTTGGCCAGCACCAGCGAAGTCTATGGCGATCCCCAAGAACACCCGCAACGGGAAGATTACTGGGGACACGTCAACTGTACTGGCCCACGTGGCGTTTACGACGAAGCCAAGCGCTATGCCGAAGCCCTGACCCTGGCGTTTCACCGGCAGTACGGGTTGGGCGTGCGCATCGTGCGGATTTTCAACACCTATGGCCCCCGGATGGATATGCACGACGGGCGAGTAGTGACCAACTTTCTGCGGCAGGCGCTGCAGGGCGAACCCCTGACGGTCTATGGCGATGGTCACCAAACCCGCAGTTTCCAGTACATTGACGATTTGATTGAAGGGATTGTGCGCCTGATGGGGGTGGATTATCCCTATCCCGTCAACCTGGGCAACCCCCAGGAGATGACTGTTTTGGAGCTGGCGCAAGTGATTCAGGAGTTAACCGGCAGTAA
>JANWVM010000010.1:0-48024 GCA_025056115.1 Gloeomargarita sp. SKYG116 | reverse complement strand
GGGGGAATGCCACGACCCGGAAACCCATCTGATTCCCCGGTTGTTGTTGTCCTTGCTGGGGGGCGAGCCGGTGACCATCTTCGGCACCGATTACGACACCCCCGATGGCACGCCGGTGCGAGATTTTATCCATGTGACGGATTTGGCGGTGGCCCACGTGCAGGCGTTGGATTACATTCAGACCCAGGACACCCATCTGATTGTGAATCTGGGAACGGGTCAAGGCTATTCCGTGCGGCAGGTGATCGAGACGGTGGAGCAGGTGACAGGCCAAAAGCTAGCGGTTCAAACAGGCCCTCGCCGCCCTGGCGACCCCCCGATTCTGGTGGCTGACGTGACACGGGCACGAAAAATGTTGGGTTGGCAGCCCCAGTACTCGGATTTGCCCACCATCATTGAGACCGCCTGGCGCTGGCATCAAAAGGGCATGGCTCCCGCCGCTGTCTGATATGATCAACCAGAGACAACGATTGGTCAGGCTTTTAGGGACTCATGCCATCCCCGGTAAACCCTAAGCATTTGTATCAAACGGACTATCAATGCTGGCTGGAACAGACCATTGCCCAGTTGCGGGCGCGCGATTTCCTACACCTCGACTCGGAAAACTTAATTACCGAGCTAACAAGTTTGGGTAGAAGTGAGAAACACGCCCTGGCCAGTGATTTACGGCGGCTATGTGAGCACCTGCTAAGAATCAAGTATTGGGAAGCGGAACGACCCCGTTGCCTGCGGGGTTGGGAACGAGAAGTCCTGAACTTCCGCCTGGAAATCCAAGACCTGCTGGAAAGCAGCCCCAGTCTCAGCAGCTATCTCCAGGAGATTTTTCCCAAGCAGTATCGCAATGGCCGGAAGCTCTTTTTGCAGGCCAGTCAGATAGACCCCCAGCGGGTGCCGGTTGAACCGGTCTTTACCCTCGCGCAAGCCCTCGACGAACAGTGGCTCCCCTGACACCCATGACGTTCCGAACCCTGTTCTTGCCTTGGCGTCGCTGGTTTCGGAGAGTACAGGTGGTTCTGGCACTGCTGGTGCTGGGGTTACTGCTGGTGGCGGTGGCGACTGGCTGGCACTGGCTGGCGGGTTTGGTCACGGTACTGGCTTTTGCAGTGGCCTTGGCCTCCTGGTGGGAACCCCTGCAGCGGCTCTTCCAAGAAATTCCACCGGAACAGGCGTCGCTGGTGTGGGGCGGGATAGCTGGATTAACGGGATTGATTGGCCTGGGCGTGTGGGTATGGGGCCAGCGGGGCTTGCCTATCAACTGGGACGCGGTTTCGGCTTTAGGAGAAAGTCTCGGATCCGTTGGGCAAATCCTAGTGGCGGTGGTGGCGGCGGTGATTTCCTGGCAACAGTACGTGATTTCCAAGGTCTTAACCGAGCAGCAGAACCGCATCACCCAGCAGCAAACCATTGACGCCTACTTCCAGGGCATTTCCGAGCTGGCCCTAGACGACCAGGGACTCCTGGAAGACTGGCCCCAGGAACGGATGATCGCCGAAGGTCGCACCGCCGCCCTGCTCAGCAGCGTCAACGCCGAAGGCAAGGCCAAGGTTGTGCGGTTTTTGTCCATGGCGAAGCTGCTAACGCCCCTCAAGCGGGACCAGCGCCTGGGACGCCCCATCCTGGACGGCAACGGTCTATACCAAGAAGACCGGGAAAACGGCGAGCGGGTGATCAATCTGGGCAATATGCTGGCGGGAGCCGATATGGCTGGCACCGATTTACGGCGGGTGGATTTCAGCGGCGCGGATTTAACCGGGACGAATTTCAGTCACTGCAACCTCACCCGCACCAACTTCGCCATGAGTAACTTGCAGGGGGCCAAATTTGTGGGGGCCAATCTCCAGGGCGCGATTTTCTTCTACGGCGACCCAGACAAGCTGGACTATGCCAGTCCCTGTCAACCCTGGGTCAAAGGCCACCGCCCGAACCTACAAACTGGCGAATTCACAGGCGCGATTGTGGAAGGGGCGGATTTCACCGGCGCTATCAACCTCTCAGAAGAACAGCGGTTTTATCTCTGCTCCTGGGGCGGCCCTCGTACCCGCAGTACCATTCCCGGCGGCTGTCAGGGCATCCCCAGCAAGCTCTACGGCGACGGGTAACGCTAGAACATGCGCTCGATGCGCTCGTGGCGTTGCCAAGCCCGCCAGCCCCGCCAACCAGTGACCCCCGCGCCGAGAACCGCCACAGCCGCCAGCCAGCCGTAACCATGCACCAGCAAAATCGTCCCACAGATGAGCAAGCTCCCCGTCAGGATGTGGTAATTCCCCGCTGCCTGCTGAGCGCTTAACCGGCGGAGTAGGCGTTCCGTTTCCAAAGAGCGGCTGCGCAGCACCAAGTCTCCTCGCTCCAGTTGGGTCAAGGTGGCTTCCACGCGCCGGGGCAAACTTAGAGCCGAATTGCCCATCTGCGCCGCCTGGCGTCCCAATTCCCCCAGTAAATCCAGGTCTCCGTTGCGATTGCGGTTGTCCATCAGTTGCAGCGCGTAGGGCGTCGCGACCGTGAAAAACTGGAAATTTTCGTCCAACCCCCGCCCCACCCCTTCCAGCGTGGAAAACGCCCGCATCACAAACGTGAAGGTCGCCGGAAACCGGAAGGGCTGATCATAGGCTAGCGCATACAAGTCTTCGCTGATGGCCGCCACCGATTGCATCTCCAGGGGTTTGTCCAGCAAATGGTCCAGGATGTACTGCAAGGAACGGCGCACCGGTCCCATATCCCCCTGGGGCACCAGCGCCTTTAACTCCACCAGCGCTTGGATCACCCCGTCGGCGTCCCGATTCACGATACTCATCAGGGTTTGGATGAGCTTCTCTTTGGTTTGGGGGTGGAGCCGCCCCATCATGCCAAAGTCATAAAAAATCAAACTCCCATCCGGGTCCACGGCGATATTGCCAGGGTGGGGGTCGGCGTGGAAAAAGCCGTGGTTGAGTACCTGTTCCAAATAGGCGCGCGCATTCAATTCCGCCAGGCGTTTCCGGTCTAACCCCGCCGCTTCCAACGCGCTGTAATGGCTAATTTTAATCCCCGGCAAATACTCCAGCGTCAGCACCCGCAGCGAGCAATACCGCCAATAGACCCGGGGCACTTTCACCCACTCAATCCCCCGAAAATTGCGCCGGAATTCGTCGGCGTTGCGCCCTTCCTGCAAATAATCAATTTCTTCGTACAAAATGCGGCGACATTCTTCATAAATGCCCAACCAATCCCGGCCAGGCCCCCACTTGGGATGGTTTTGGAAATAGCGAGCAATATCTTTGACAATCGCCAAGTCAATGTCAAAAAGCTGGCGCAAGCCTGGCCGTTGCACCTTCACCACCACCTGTTCCCCACTGGGCAACTCCGCCCGGTGCACCTGTCCCAAACTCGCCGCTGCCAGGGGCGTCGGTTCAAAGGTGAGAAACAGTTTTTCAATCGGTTTGCCCAGGTCCGCTTCGATGATTTGGGCCACCTGGTCCATGCCAAACGCGGGCACCTGGTCTTGCAGCTTGGATAGCTCCTCGACGTATTCCGCCGGAAAAATGTCCGCCCGTGTGGAGAACAATTGCCCCACTTTGATAAAGGTTGGTCCCAAATCCAGCAAGCTCTCGCGCACCCAAATGGCTATCCGTCGCCGCCGGGCCGCGCGTTTTTCCGGGGTGGGTCCCCCTGGGTAGCTCCAGCTTCGTTCGTACCACCACTGGGCCGCCAAAAACCGCAGGACGAATAGCCAAATATCCACGGTGCGACGCCAGCGGGAGTAGCGTTCCCGATTCCAGCGGTACTGCCTGGTGCGGACGTGGACAGTCACCCTAGGTCTGCTGGCGATAACGTTTTAGTTCCGTCCGTAAACGTGCAATTTCAGCCCGCAATTCGTCAATAACGGTTTGCAAATCGGGTGGTGGCGTACTGGTACGCGCCTGGGTCACTTTTTGCTCTTCTTGGGCTGCCCGTTCCAAAATGGTCTGAATCTGCTGGCGTAGGGCTTCCCGCTGCTGGGCATCCCACCGTCCCACACCGGCCAACACTTCTCCGACGAGATGACCCACCTGCTCCGTCAAGGCTTGGGCCAGCGCTCGCCCCACGAAAAATGCCCGTACCACGATACTGCTCCCTTCCATTCCGCCCAAATTATAACGCTTTACCATCGGCGATGGTCTCCATCCAGGCTACCCTAGGAATAACTGGTGTCGCCTCCCCCTTGCCTATGTCTCCCTGGTCTTGTTTACCCGCCATGTGGCCCGAGCTGGCGCAGCGGTTTCCTACCCTCATCGCCTTGGACGAACCCCACCGGCAACCGCCTGTGCGCCTGACCTACCCGGAAGTGGCTCAGCAGATTCAACGCTTCGCCCAAGGCATGCAAGCGCTAGGGCTACAGCCGGGAGAACGAGTGGCCCTCTTTGCCGATAACAGTTCCCGCTGGATGATTGCCGACCAGGGGATTATGATGGCGGGGGGCGTGGATGTGGTGCGGGGCGCCCAAGCACCAGTGGACGAATTGGACTACATTTACCGCCATAGCGAAAGCAGCTTTCTGGTGGTGGATACCCCGGAACTCCTGCAACGGTTGACGCCCTACCTTCCCGACTGGCAACCGCGGGCGACGATTCTTCTGTGGGGCGACGGGGGCAATGGCATCCTCAGCTTTAGCCAAGTGATGCAGCGCGGGGAAGCGCACCCATTTAAAGCCCCCCATCTCCAGCCGGATTCCCTGGCGACGTTGCTGTACACCTCCGGCACCACCGGCAAACCCAAGGGCGTTATGCTCAGCCACGGCAACTTGCTGCACCAGTTGGAAAACCTGCGCGTCGTCTTTACCCCCCGCCCAGGCAACATTGCCTTGAGTCTGCTCCCCACCTGGCACAGTTACGGGCGCGCCTGCGAGTATTTCCTGCTCTCCCAGGGCATTCACCAGATTTACAGCACCCTGCGCCATTTCAAACAGGATTTGACCCGCTTTCGCCCCCACCACATCGTCGGCGTGCCTCGCCTGTGGGAGTCCATTTACGAAGGCATCGAGCGCGAATTGCGCAAACAACCGGCCAACAAGCAACGCCTGGTACAACGGCTACTAGGCTTCAGCAAGCGCTATGTCTATGCCAAGCGGGTCTGGGAGAATTTGTCGCTTGAACCGCTGCGTCCGTCGCCCCTCCAGCGGCTGGCGAGTGGCGTGGTGGCGTTGGTGCTCTGGCCGGTGCATCGGCTGGCGGACGCGCTGGTGTATCGCAAAATCCGGCAAGCAGTGGGGGGACGCCTGCGAGAGGGTGCCAGCGGCGGTGCGGCTTTGGCTCGCCACCTGGACGACTTCTACGAAATAGTGGGAATCACGATTGTAGTGGGTTATGGACTAACCGAAACCTCTCCGGTGCTGACTGCCCGCCGGGTGACCCACAACTTGCGCTACTCCGCCGGTTTGCCCTTGCCCCAGACGGAAATCAAGATTGTGGACCCGGAAACCCGGCAACCCTTGCCCGTGACCCACAAAGGTCTGGTGCTGGCGCGGGGCCCCCAGGTCATGAAAGGCTACTACCGCAACCCGGAGGCGACTGCCAAGGTGCTGGATGACCAGGGCTGGTTCGATACGGGGGACTTGGGCTGGTTGACGCCCCAGGGAGATTTGGTGCTCACGGGCCGGGCCAAAGACACAATTGTGCTCAGCAGCGGCGAAAACGTCGAACCGGAGCCGATTGAAACTGCCTGTTTACAAAGCCCCTACATCAGCCAAATCGTGCTGGTGGGTCAGGACGCGCGGCAACTGGGGTGTTTGATTGTCCCCAACGAAACCGCCTTGCAAGCCTGGGCCGAAGCGCAGGGGCATCAGTTGCGCCTGTCCCACGAACCCCCTGTCCCCGGCGTTTACACCCTTGCCAGTCCGGAAGTGTTGGAACTCTACCGACACGAAATCCAAGTGCATTCCCAAAACCGCCCGAGCGTCCGCCCCTTTGAACAAATTGGCCCCTTCCGGTTGCTGGCGGAACCCTTCAGCGTCGAAAACGGCCTGCTGACCCAAACCCTGAAAATCAAGCGCAACGTGGTGATGGAACGCTACCGCGACCTGATTGAACAGATGTACGCCTGACCTGCTGTCGGCCTTTTGACAGAAACGCCGGGGATTTGTTAACTTAAATAAAATTTAAGGAACGGCGGCTATGGAGGCACCTATCCCGATTGGACGGGGCAAGCTGGCACGGCGGGCCTATGGGATTGACGAAATTGCCTTAGTTCCCGGCACAGCTACCCTTGACCCGGCATTAACGGATACCCACTGGACGATTGGCGGCATCACCCGCGAAATTCCCATCATTGCCAGTGCCATGGACGGAGTCGTGGATACCAAAGTGGCGGTGAAGCTGACCGAATTGGGGGCGCTGGGGGTGTTGAATTTGGAAGGACTCCAGACCCGCTACGAAGACCCCGACCCGGTACTAGCGCAAATTGCACAGGTGGGCAATGACGAGTTTGTGGGCCTGATGCAACAGCTGTACCAGGAACCCATCAAACCAGAGTTGGTGCTGGCCCGCATCCGGGAGATTAAGCAGCAGGGGGGCATTGCGGCAGTCAGTTGTACGCCGGGACGGGCTATGACCCTTGGTCCTCTCGCCGCCGAAGCCGGTGCCGATTTGTTTTTCGTCCAAGCCACAGTGGTCTCGCCAACGCACTGGGCGGCGCCGGGTCACCAAGCGCTGGATTTGGAACGTTTCTGCCAAGACATGCCCATGCCGGTGGTGCTAGGCAACTGCGTGACCTATGAAGTGGCGTTGAACCTGATGCGAGCGGGCGCGGCGGCAATTTTAGTAGGGATTGGTCCTGGCGCAGCCTGTACGTCTCGGGGTGTCTTGGGGGTAGGCGTGCCCCAGGCGACAGCCATTGCCGATTGCGCGGCGGCGCGGGAAGACTACCAGGCGGAAACGGGACGCTATGTGCCGGTGATTGCTGATGGGGGATTGGTCACCGGTGGCGATATTTGCAAAGCCATTGCCTGCGGCGCGGACGGGGTGATGATCGGGTCGCCCTTGGCACGGGCGCAAGAAGCCCCTGGACGGGGGTATCACTGGGGTATGGCGACGCCCAGTCCGGTTCTGCCCCGGGGTACCCGGATTCGCGTGGGCACGACCGGTACGCTCGAGCAAATCCTGCGGGGTCCGGCGCTACTCGACGACGGCACCCACAATCTCCTAGGGGCGTTGAAAACCAGCATGGCCACGGTCGGGGCGAAAAACCTGCGAGAGATGCAAAAGATTGAAGTGGTGATTGCGCCGTCGTTGCTCACTGAGGGCAAGGTCTACCAGCGGGCGCAGAAGCTGGGGATGGGCAAGTAGTCATGACGTACTGCTACCTGAGCACGGCCATCTCCGGTGAAGCAAGCTTCGGATGCGATTCTTAAGACATCCGGGTGCCCTCTTCCCCGACTCCCTAAAAGTTTGTTTATAATAGGGTAGTGCGGAGACGCAAGTTTCCGTTCACTCCTCACACCACACTCTGGCCTAAGCTGGTGCTTAGGTCTTTTTTTGCCAACTGATGGGGCGCCGGGAATTTTGTGATAATGTGATAAGATGAACAGAACGAGTGACTCCCTCATCATAGAAAGGATGGATGCTTATGTCGGAGGCAGCCGCGGTTACCGATGCGACGTTTGAGCAAGAAGTGCTGAAAAGCCCGATTCCAGTGCTGGTTGACTTTTGGGCGCCCTGGTGTGGACCCTGTCGCATGGTGGCTCCGGTCGTGGATGAAGTGGCGCGAGAGTTTGAGGGACGGGTCAAGGTGGTCAAACTGAACACGGATGACAATCCCAAAACCGCTAACGAGTACGGGATTCGCAGCATTCCCACCCTAATGATCTTTAAGGGCGGGCAGAAGGTCGATGTCGTGATGGGCGCTGTCCCGAAAACCACTTTAGTGAAGGCGCTCCAGCAGCATCTTTAAGGAGGAGCCAACAATGGCACGGCGTTGTCAACTCACTGGTAAGCAGGCGAATAATGCGTTCGCGGTCTCTCACTCTCACCGCCGCACAAAGCGTCTGCAGCATGTGAATTTACAGTGGAAGCGAGTCTGGTGGCCGGAGGGGCGCAAGTGGGTGCGGTTACGCCTATCCACCCAGGCCATGCGGACGTTGCAACGGCGGGGGCTAGAAGCAGTTGCCCGTGAACAGGGAATTGATCTGCATCGACTGTGATTCCCCCCTTCCGCATTGGTAATGGTTACGACATTCACCGCTTGGTGCCGGACCGTCCTTTGATTTTGGGAGGTGTCCAGATTCCCCACTCCTTGGGTTTGCTAGGTCACAGCGATGCGGATGTCCTGACCCACGCCATTATGGATGCCTTGCTGGGTGCCTTGAGCTTAGGGGATATTGGGCATTATTTTCCACCGGGGGACCCCCAGTGGGCGGGTGCCGACAGTTTGCGATTGTTGCAGCAGGTGCGGGCGTGGGTGGCGGAACGCGGGTGGCAGGTAGCAAATGTGGACTCGGTAGTGATCGCGGAGCGACCCAAACTCAAGCCCTACATCCCCCAAATGCGTCAGCGGTTAGCAGCAGCGCTAGCGGTTACAGCCGACCAGGTGGGGGTCAAAGCCACGACCAACGAACGACTAGGACCGGTCGGACAAGAAGAGGGAATTGCCGCTTATGCTGTTGCACTTTTGATGCCCCGAACAGTTGACGATTCTGGGAAAGTTTGATTAAGCTGGGAAGCGTTAAACCATGGCTTTATCGCTATTCGCGGCCTTGCATTTTTCACAAGGACAACCGCTTAACCAAGTTAAATGGGTGTTGACGAGGCGTAAGGTATGAACAAGGAAGAGTTGGTCACCGAAGTTGCCTCCAAGGTGGGGACAACCAAGAAAGTGGCAGAATCGGTTTTAGATGCCACGTTAGAAGCGATTATTAATTCGGTGGCGGAGGGGCAAAAGGTCACGCTGGTGGGCTTTGGTTCGTTTGAGGCCCGCAAACGGCAAGCCCGCGAGGGTCGTAACCCTGGAACGGGTGCGCCGCTGCATATTCCTGCCAAAACAGTTCCCACTTTTTCCGCGGGGAAATTATTCCGGGAGAAGGTCGCCGACAGTGCCGCTAAAAACCAGCAGAAGTAGTCACAGGTGCTGCGCTAGGTCGGTTACGGGGGTACGATACCAGTCCTTGAGCCGGTCTAGTTCGGCAGCTAAAGCAGCAGTTGGCGGCCAGTGGGGGGCGTCATAGCCTAGAGTCCGTAAACCAGCCACCCAAACAGCCGGGCTGACCCAATGCTCCTGCCCTAAGGCCAAGAGGTTCCAGGTGGCGGGACGATGGGCGAGGCTGGCTTCAACCCAAGCCAGGACTTGTGTAGCTGTAGGGATGGGCGGGCAGTGCGGGGCGACATAGACGGTCTGGGGACGGGCCTTGGCCACGAGCCAGCGCAGGTAAATCGGGTCAGGGGGCAGCGTCCACAGGATGAGTACCTCGCACGTGTCACGGGGACGGTCATAGGTTAGATGGGGACAGCCGGGAAATTCCGGCCGACGATAACCGTACAGCAAAAAGCGGCGCTGGGGGTGTTGGGACAGAAGTTCCTCTACCTGGGCAACTGGCTGGCAAGTCGGTCGGGTCACCAGGGGGGGCGGCGGCGGAATCGTTAAGTCGGGAAGCGGATACCGGATGCCCACCAGCTCTAAATTCACCGTCGTTTGGCCCTGGAACTCGTTGCGCCGCAGCGTGTAGGCAATGTCCAGGCAATCCGGCAGGGGCAAGTAATCCGCCCATCCCCAAGCCAGTACTTCTTTCTCGCCCGTGTCGTCTCGCACCCTCAACTTGGCGTGTTGCCGGTCCTTGCCTATCGTGGCCTGTTCCACCACCCGCACCCGGTGGCTCCAGAGCTGGGGGGTCGGGTTCTCAATCCCGAACGGTTGCAGTTGTTGCAATTCGTCGTGCAGGTCGAGCGTCAATTCCCCTAACCGCGCCTGGGCATGCAACTGTAGAAGGGGGCGCAGATGGTGGGGTTGCAAACAGCGTCGTCCAAAGGCTTGTAACCGTTCCCGCCACTGGGGAAAATGTTGAGCCAACAAGGAAAACCCTCCGGCTGCCCGGTGACCCCCGTACCGTTCCAGGAATTCGCGGCTATCGTGCAGCGCCTCATACACGTGAAATTCGGGAATCCCCCGCGCTGAACCCCGGATCACCGTTTGAGCGACGTCCTCATAGGTTCCCAGAAAAACCGGCACTCCATAGCGTTCCATCAACCGCGAGGCGACGATGCCAATCACCCCGTGATGCCAGCCTGGTTGCACCAGCACGAGCACCGGCTCCTGCTGAAAGTCTTGGGGACTTTGTTCATGCAGAGCAACGGCTTCCTGTTCAATCTGCTCGCACAACTGGCGGCGTCGTTGATTCGCTATTTCACATTCCTGGGCACGCTGCTGGGCTATTTGGGGGTCATCGGTTGTTAATAGCTCAATCACCGCCTGTGGGTCGCCGATACGTCCAATGGCATTGATGCGCGGCCCCAACTGAAACCCGATATGGTCGGGATTGAAATCCTCCACCTGGGCCAACCCCGCTACCGCTATCAGCGTGCGCACCCCCAACAAACGGGAGTTGGCCAGCAACCGCAATCCCTGTTTCACCCAGCGGCGATTCACCCCTGTTAACGGCGCAAGATCGGCAATAGTGCCCAGCGTGAACAATTCCAATAACGGCTCCGCCAAAGCCGCATCGTAGCCCAACCGTTGCAGCAGAGCTTGTCCTAGCACATAAGCAACACCAACGCCCGCCAAACCCCGATAAGGCGAACCCTCAGGGATCAAGTGGGGATTTAAAATGGCGTGCGCCGGCGGCAATTCCGTTGGGGGTTCATGGTGATCCGTAATGACCACTTGCATCCCCAACTGTACAGCCAGCGCTATCGGGGCATGGGCCGCAATCCCGTTGTCCACTGTCATGACCACTGCCACCCCCTGTTCATGAAATTCCTGCACAATACGCTCATTGATGCCGTAGCCTTCCTGCATCCGGCTGGGAATGGCGTAGTCTGCGGCGATCCCCACCCCCCGCAGCAACCGCAGGAGCAGCGCCGTGCTGGTCATGCCATCCGCATCGTAGTCCCCACAAATAGCAACCTTCTGTCCCTGTCGCGCCGCCTGCACCAGAATATCAACGGCTGCCCCTAGGTCTCGGAAATGGGCTTCTGGGGGCGGCAGTGGTTCCAACTGCGGGTCCAGGAAATGGCGAATGGCTGCCTCTGTCTGCAGGCCCCGTTGCATCAAAACTTGGACGGTCAGTGGCGATAAACCCAGTTTTTGGGCCAGATGGTCCACTGGTGCAGCCGCAGGCAGTAACCAGCGCTGGAGCGGCCAAGTAGCCATTCCATCACCCCTTGGTCCGATGCAGTTCAATACTGACTTGCCCAGTGAAATCGGGAATTGGCGGTGCCACCTTCGTCACCCGTAACGTCACCGATTGTACCAGCGGGAATGCCAATAGCTGCTCCAGCAAAACATAGGCCAGTCGTTCGAGCAAGGCAAACCGCTCCTGGGCAATGGTCGTGCGAATTTGTTGAATCACCTGCCGGTAGTCCAGCGTGTCTCGCATATCATCCGTTTGCCCAGCTTTTTCTAATGACAATTCCAGCTTGACATCTACCGCAAACCATTGTCCCAGCGCCCGTTCTTCTGGCAAAAATCCGGTGTACCCATAAGCGCGAATATTGTGTAAGTAAATGCAGTCCGTCATGGCCTAAAAGTGGTCCTTGCGGGCGCGTAAACGGGCAAAAACAGTGACCGGATCGTTGCTCCCCATCGCCCGTTGGATGGCCGGTTCATCCCAACGCAAGAACGGATTAATTTGTTTTTCTAAACCCAAGGTACTGGGAATAGTAGCTTCTCCCTGCTGACGCAAGGCTTGTACCTGTTGGGCGTAGTGTTGGAGGGCAGCATTATCCGGTTCAACCGTCAGGGCAAACCGTACATTGTTCTGGGTGTATTCGTGGGCGCACCACACGCGCGTGTCGTTGGGTAATTGCCGTAGCTGTTGGAGGGAATGTAGCATCTGGGCCGGCGTCCCTTCAAACAACCGCCCACAGCCGCCCGAAAAAAGCGTATCCCCGATAAACAAATCACCTGGTTGGTCCGCCGTCGGTAAAAAGTAGTAGGCAATGTGGGCCTTGGTGTGGCCGGGGACGAATAAAATTTCGGCGCGCCGCCCGGCAAATGGCACGTCATCGCCCGCTGACAAAAACACGGTTTGCCCCGGAATCCGGCCCCGGTCATTGGCTCCCCCGTAAACCACGGCCTTCGGGAAATGAGCCAACAAATCGGGATTGCCACCGACATGGTCGCCGTGATGATGGGTATTGAAAATGGCAGTCAACTCCAGGCGATTGGCGCGTAAAAAGTCCAGTACAGGCGCTGGCTCTGCCGGGTCCACAACGGCTGCCTGTCCCCCCGGTTCATCCCACAGCACAAAGATGTAGTTATCTCGTAACGCCGGTAACCGGGTAATGTGCATAACCGAGCCGTGCCGTTTAGCCCGTAGCATTTTAGCACACCCATAGCGGCGAAGACCGATACCAGGGATTTGTCATAATATGGGTCGGTGATCCATCCCTGGCTGACCATGAACGTGGATGTCGCCAATCTCCGGTGGGACTATAACCAGGACACGCTATTAACCGCCGACCCCGACCCCTGGGTGCAATTTGAACGCTGGTTTGCCGACGCCTGCGCTGCGCCGATTCGCGAACCGAATGCCATGACGCTGGCAACTGTGGATGTTCAGGGAAACCCCGATGCGCGGGTGGTGTTACTGAAGGGCTTCGACCGCAGTGGGTTACAGTTTTACACCAACATGACCAGCCGCAAGGGCCAGGATTTAGCCCATCATCCCTACGCCGCTTTGGTGTTTTGGTGGGAACCGCTAGAGCGTCAAGTCCGGTTTCGCGGACCCGTGACACCCCTACCTGCTGAAGAATGCGACGCCTACTTTCGGCAGCGGCCCCGGGAGAGTCAACTGGGTGCCTGGACGTCGCCCCAGAGTCAAGAGATTCCTGACCGGCGAGTACTCGAGGAACGCTTTGCCCAACTGGTGCGGGAATACGACGGTAAAGACGTGCCCCGGCCCCCTTACTGGGGAGGATACCGCCTCAGCCCGGTATGGATTGAATTCTGGCAAGGACGCCCTTCCCGCCTGCACGACCGCATCGCCTACGATTTACAACCCGATGGCGCCTGGCGGCAGTATCGCCTCGCTCCCTGAACCGTTCATAATGAACCATTTGCCCCCAGGACTCTTGCTATGAATCTTCTAACCCAGTCCGCTTGCTCCTCACCTGGCACTTTGTCAAGAAAACCTTTATATTTCTTAACTAAGTGTCATATTCGGTAACTGGGGATACTGTTGACCCAGAGGAGGCCAAGATGGAAGACCAACCGTTTGAGTTGTCGTTGGAGCAGGAGTTCAGCCTGCGGTCGTTTGAAACCCAGGTGCGGCAGATGAGCCGGGAGCAAGCCCAGGAGTTTCTGGTCAAGCTCTACCATCAGATGCTGCTCAAGGAGAAGATGTACCAGCATTTCCTCAAGTTCCAGTGGGGAATTGAGCCTGGGTTGTAGGACGACAGATGGGCCGCGATTTCTTGTCGTATTCCCGAGGGGGAATGGGGCTGGGAGTCGGCGGTTGCCATCGCCAGCGGAGTAGAATGGAACAGCGTGGGTTGACGGGACATGAGTGGTTGAAGACCGGTTTGCTAGTATTCCTGAAGCATTAGCGGCTCTGCGCGCGGGCCAAGCAATTGTGGTAGTGGACGATGAGCAGCGGGAAAATGAGGGGGATTTGGTGTGTGCCGCCCAGTTTGCCACCCCTAGCATGATCAATTTCATGGCGGTGGAAGCGCGGGGGTTAATTTGCTTGGCGTTGACGGGCGAGCGGCTCGACGAATTGCAATTGCCCCTGATGGTGAGCAACAATACAGACCCCAACCAAACCGCTTTTACGGTCAGCATTGATGCCGCGCCCGAATTCGGAGTGACAACGGGTATTTCGGCAGAAGACCGGGCTAGGACGATTCAGGTAGTCCTTGACCCCCGCACGCGACCAGAGGATTTGCGGCGACCAGGACATGTGTTTCCCATTCGCGCCAAACCGGGGGGGGTGCTAGAGCGGGCCGGTCACACCGAAGCAGCCGTTGATTTAGCGCGGTTGGCAGGGTTGTATCCGGCAGGGGTGATTTGTGAGATTCAGAATCCGGATGGCTCCATGGCGCGGTTGCCGGAGTTGTTTGCCTACGCCCGCAAGCATAACTTGCTCATCATCAGCATCGCCGACTTGATCCAGTACCGGTTGCAGCACGAGCGGTTTGTGGTGCGAGAGACGGTCGCCGATTTGCCCACGGAATTTGGGCATTTTCAAATCTACGGCTACCGCAACCAGCGGGATGGGCTGGAACACGTGGCCATCGTCAAGGGCGACCCGCGCCACTTCCCCCATCAACCGGTGCTGGTGCGCGTGCATTCAGAATGCCTCACAGGCGATGCTCTAGGGTCCCTGCGCTGTGACTGCCGGCGCCAGTTGCAAGCTGCCCTGAAGATGATTGAACATGCGGGCCAGGGAGTGGTGGTCTATTTACGCCAGGAAGGCCGGGGTATTGGGTTAATCAACAAACTCAAAGCTTACGCGCTCCAGGACCAGGGCTTTGACACCGTAGAGGCCAACGAAAAACTGGGCTTTCCAGCGGATTTGCGCAATTACGGAGTGGGCGCCCAGATTCTGCACGATCTGGGAGTGAGCCAGATTCGTTTGATTACCAACAATCCCCGGAAGATTGCGGGCTTGCGGGGCTACGGGTTGACGGTGGTGGAGCGGGTACCCCTGATTGTGGAAGTCACCCATTACAACCTGCACTACCTGGCCACCAAAGCCGATAAGCTAGGGCATCTGCTGCTGCAAACCCACCTGGTGACACTGGGCTTGCACTGGCGAACGCCGCCTACACCCAGCGAACGGTATGCTTATTTGGAAAAACTCCGGCACTTGGCGACCCTGCATGACCTGCGGTTGCGGGAGGTGACGCGCTCAGTGGCAGCAGCCGTGTTTGACCATGCAGAGTTAATCGTGCATCTGGGATTTGACCAGCCAGATTTGGCGCCCCCCGATTGGTACCGGCAACCGGAGCACCCCTATACCCAGGCCATCATGGGCATTTTGCACCAAGTGCATACGTGGCCGGGGCTGAAGTCCATCGAATTTTTACTGGCGACGGGCAAAGACCCCCTGGTGAACCTGCAAGTGCAATTGGACCGACGCCTTTATCCCAGCGACGATCCACTAACCACCCAAGTTATTTACCAGTGGCGCTGTGAATGATGCCACCCCCTAGCAGCAGGTCGTCCCGATAGAAAACCGCCGCTTGCCCCGGCGTCACGCCAAATTGGGGTTCTGAAAACTTCACATCCACCGTGCCGTCGCCATTGGGCACCACCCAGCAGTCCACTGCCGACGATTGGTAACGGATTTGCACTTGGGCAGCGAGAGGGGTCGTGGGCGGGGCAATGCTCACCCAATTCAGGCGATGAACATGACAACCTGGCCAGAGGGCTTCCTCCCGCGTCCCGACAATCACCCGGTTATTGGGAGCATCCAGCGCCAACACGTATAGCGGTTCGGCTGCGGCAATCCCCAAACCCCGTCGTTGCCCAATTGTGTAGTGATGCACGCCCGTGTGATAGCCGAGGACTTGCCCCTGGCGATTAACGATTTCCCCTGGCTTGGGGGGCAAATACCGGTCCAAAAACGCCTGCATGGACCCGTAGGCCTCGATGAGGCATAAGTCTTGGCTTTCCGGTTTTTCCGCTGTTGCCAACCCATATTGAGCCGCCAGCGCCCGGGTTTGCGCTTTCGTGAAATGCCCCAAGGGAAACAACGTCGCCGCCAGATGCTCTTGCTCCAGGGTGTACAGGAAGTAGGACTGGTCTTTGCGACGGTCCACCGCCCGGCGGAGTTCGTAGCGCCCCGTATCCGGATTGTAAGTGATGCGGGCATAGTGACCGGTGGCGATGCGCTCAATCCCCCAGGTTTCCCGCGCGTATTGCAACATGGGACCAAATTTCACCCAACGATTGCATTGGGAACAAGGCAGCGGCGTAATGCCCTGGCTGTAGCCTGTCACCAAGTAGTCCATGATCTGCCCGCGAAATAGCTCCCGCACATCCACCACGTGGTGGGGAATGTTCAACTGATCACAAATGCGGGCCGCATCCACCAGCCCCTCGCTACAGCACTGGCCCTTGCCCGGCATCAACCACAGGGTCAGGCCAATGACATCGTAGCCCTGGTGAACCAGGTAAGCTGCTGCCGTTGAGCTATCCACCCCTCCCGACAACCCAACGACAATCCGTTCTTTTTCTGGGGACACTAGTACGCCGTTCACCTTAAGCAACAAATTCCTTTCTTTTCTATTATGGCAGCAACAACAGTAGGGTCAGGGTTAGTCCAAGCCCGAGCAAAAGAATAACCACTACAGGCATAGGGGTCAATCGGTTTGTGGGTAAACGGAACTGGCTTAAAATCAAGTAACCAGCCTGGTGTCACGCCTTAGGGCCACAAACGGTAAATAGAGAGAATTGGGCAGCCTGTCAGTTTAGGGAAACCAGCAACCTTTGCTAACTTGAGTGCTATCAAGACGGTAGGTGATGGTCCATGTTCGTCTCAGGGGCAGGGTTGGCAGGTACGCGGGCGTAATCATCCTGAAAGCGCACAATGTCGTCTTCCCCTAGATATTGCCCGTTTTGCACTTCGATGAGCACTAAGTCAATCAATCCTGGATTTTCCAAACGGTGGGGTGTGCAAGGAGGGACAAAGGTGGATTCGTTGGTATTGAGCAAGATTTCCTTGTCGCCACAAGTAACCTTGGCCGTGCCGGAGACAACGATCCAGTGTTCACTGCGGTGATAGTGCATCTGCAAACTGAGCCGGTGCCCCGGTTTGACCTCGATGCGTTTGATCTTGTAATTCTTGCCCTCCTCCAGAACCGTAAAGCTGCCCCAGGGACGTAGCTCAGTGGGAGGCGCGGATGGCAGACTGGTAGTGGTAGGGACTGGTGGTACGGTCGTGCGGGTTCCAGGCATTGGGGGCACTGTGTTCCGTTGGTTTGGACTCATGCCCATACCTCATAGTGGACAGGACATTCTGATTATACCCAGCCAAGTTGAGCGCACCGGCACCGGCTTGGCGTAAACTAGCTAAGCATGGTTAGGGGGTTATGGCAGGCGATGGCAGTCATTGCAGGCAACTGGAAGATGTACAAGACCCGAAGCGAAGCGCTGGCCTATGTGCAGGAATTCGGGCCGCTGGTGGCAAATACGGACCGGGAAGTGGTCCTGTGTGCACCCTTTACAGCCTTGGCAACCCTGGCGGAAAAACTGCCGGCCACAGGCATTGCTCTGGGGGCACAGAACGTGCATTGGGAAGCAGAAGGGGCCTACACTGGTGAAATCAGTCCCCCTATGCTGACCGATTTAGGTGTGCAGTATGTGATCATTGGTCACAGTGAGCGGCGCCAGTATTTTGGGGAAACGGACGAGCGCGTGAATTTACGGCTCAAGGCAGCCCAGCGCTACGGGTTGACCCCCATCCTCTGTGTCGGCGAAACGCTAGAGCAGCGGGAGCAGGGGCTGACGGAAGCCCATATTCTGGCGCAACTGGCCCAGGCGCTGGTGGGGGTCAATGTATCTCGCCTCATTATTGCCTACGAACCAATTTGGGCAATTGGCACCGGCAACACCTGCCCAGCCGAGGAAGCCAACCGGGTCATTGGGCTTATTCGTAAAGAGGTGACCCTCCTACAACAGGTGGCCCAGCAAACGCCCGACCGGGTGCAAATTCTCTACGGCGGCTCGGTCAAGCCCGACAATATTGACGAGCTGATGGCCATGCCAGAGATTGATGGAGTGCTGGTTGGCAGCGCCAGTTTAGACCCCCACAGCTTTGCCCGCATCGTCAACTACCAGCCGGTCGCGTGAAATCCAGTAAACGAGCGAAGTAAAAACGGGTGCTAATTTGCGTGCGATGGTGCAATTGCCACCCCAGCTCACTGAGGGTTTGGGTCATCAACGATTCCGGGTGTAGATAAGCGCGAGTGGTTTTACTAGCACCAGGGAAAAGTTCCCCGATTTTTTTGAGCAGGCTATAGAAAGGGGTTTGTGGAGCAAAGCTAAAGATTAACCGCTGGCGAGCACACTGAGCCAAGTGTTTAAGCATCTGCTGAGCGCGTGGGGCCGGATAATGAATTAGCACATCTAGGCAGACCACAACATCATACATGCCCCGCAAGTCTTCCAAATCCGCCACAGCAAACTCGATATTTTGGTCCAAAAATTGTCCATGAGCGCTACGGCAACGCCGGGCCTGATTTTGAGCTTCCTGAACCATCTTGGCAGCAATATCACTCGCCCATACCCGCGCTCCCCGTTCCGCCAGTGGCAGGGTCAAGCTACCGGTGCCACACCCGACATCCGCAATCGTCAAACCCGTCAAATCAGCGGGTAACCAGTTCAAAACAGTGTTAATCGTTTGTTGATGACCAGCACGAATATCTGCCTGGACACGGTTGACTGGACCAGCGCCATAGATGTTGCGCCAGCGTTCAAAACCGACGCCATCAAAGTAGTTTTTAACAAGATTTTTCTCCTCTGCTGCTGGAAGGGGAGCCATGGCTACTTGCAGTATTTCAAATCATGTAACACTATATCGTATCCCACTCAGCTATGACCCCTTGCGACTCACCGCTAGGCAAAATTATGCTCGATAGCCCAGTCGCGTTAGTTGGAGTGATAATTGGGAAAACCCAAGCCAGAAGTGAACCCCAAAGCCCGTGACGAGGATTGAACTCGTGGCCTCACCCTTACCAAGGGTGTGCTCTACCACTGAGCTACACGGGCGCGGTGGTGGGCCGGGCTGGATTCGAACCAGCGTAGGCAGAGCCAGCGGATTTACAGTCCGCCCCCATTAACCACTCGGGCACCGACCCAGAAAATCACCAGGTTTTTATCCTATCACATTCGCCAGTCCGCCCGACTAGCATGGTATATTAAAGAGTCTTGATGCCTGTTCAGTCCTAAAAACAGCGATGGAACTCGGTGAACTGAAGCGGCAAATTGACGACCTGCGTGCGCGCCTGGGCCATGCCCGGGACTATCTTTGACCCGGCAGCATTGACAGCCCGATTGCGTGACCTAGAACATACAGCGGGTCAAGCAGATTTTTGGAATGACCCGGAACGCGCCCAAGCGACTTTGCAAGCCTTAAACGACACCAAAACTCGCCTAGAACAACTCAAACGCTGGCAACAACAACTGGAGGACTGCCAAGCTATTGCTGAGCTGTTGGCGGTGGAGAGTGACGAGGCGCTCTGGGTAGAAGCCACCCAAACTCTTACCCAGCTCGACCGGGAACTCAACCGCTGGGAACTGGAACAACTCCTGGCTGGTCCCTATGACCAGGAAGGTGCAGTTGTAACAATTAACGCCGGCGCTGGAGGAACTGACGCGCAAGATTGGGCGGAAATGCTCCTACGCATGTACACGCGCTGGGGCGAACGCCAGGGTTACAAAGTGCGTCTGACGGACTTATCCGAAGGGGAAGAGGCGGGCATCAAATCGGCAACGCTGGAAATTGAAGGGCGCTACGCCTACGGCTACCTCAAGGGGGAAAAGGGGACGCATCGGCTCGTGCGCATTTCACCCTTCAACGCCAACGGCAAGCGCCAAACCAGTTTTGCGGGGGTCGAAGTGATGCCCATCTTACCAGACCAGACCATCTCGGAAGTGGAAATCCCGGAAAGCGATTTGGAAATTACTACGTCTCGGTCAGGTGGCAAGGGAGGTCAAAACGTCAACAAAGTGGAAACTGCGGTGCGGATTGTTCATATCCCCACAGGCTTGTCGGTGCGCTGTACGCAGGAGCGTTCCCAACTGCAAAACAAGCAAAAAGCCCTGGCAATTCTGAAAGCCAAATTACTAGTGATTATGCAGGAACAACGCTTGCAGGAAATTGCCCAGATTCGAGGGGATGCAGTGGCGGCCACCTGGGGAAATCAAATTCGTAACTATGTATTTGACCCCTACCGGCTGGTGAAGGACGTGCGCACCAAAGTCGAAACCCCCGATGTGGAAGGGGTACTCAACGGGGATTTGGACTTGTTTATTCAGAGTTATTTGCGCCAGGGAGGGACAGCTCAAACGTCAGAAGTGAATGCCGATTAGGGAGTGCATCTATTGGTTCAAGCTGGTAGAGAATTTTCTGGTGATATAGTTAAACCACCGAGTCAACCAGCCATAGTTAGCAGTAACGAATCCCCGCTTGCTGCATCCGTTCAATGGCCAGTTTCACCCGCTCTTCTGGCACCGTCAGGGCAATGCGGAAAAAGCCTTCCCCAGCGGCTCCATAACCATTCCCCGGCGGCACAATAATCCCGCATTTTTCTAGCAATAAAGTGGCGAACTCGGTGGAGGTGTAACCAGGAGGTACTGGCGCCCAGACGTACAAGGTGGCCTTGGGAGCGGTAATCGGCCAGCCCAAGGATTGCAACCCCGAGACCACTAAGTCCCGCCGCCGTTGGTACACCTGCATGAGCGCCTGCAATTGCGCTTCCGTGGTCTGAAAGGCTGCAATCGCCGCCCGTTGAATGGCTTTGAAGACGCCGGAGTCCACGTTGGTTTTCACCTGACCGAGCGCCTGGACGCCCACCGCTGACCCGCAGACAAACCCCACCCGCCAGCCAGTCATATTGTAGGACTTGGACAGGCTGTGAAATTCAATCGTCACGTCCTTGGCACCTGGCACCTGCAACGCGCTGGGGGGTTTGTAGCCGTCATAGGCCATTTCCGAGTAGGCGTGGTCGTGGCACAACAAAATATCAAATTCCCGGCAAAAGGCCACCGCTTCGGCAAAAAAGTCCAAATCGGCAATCGCGCCCGTTGGGTTATTCGGATAGTTCAGCCAGAGCAACTTAGCCCGCCGCGCCACGTCCGTGGGAATCGCTGTGAAATCCGGTAAAAACCCCCGCTCTTGTTTCAGGGGCATGACATAGCTTTCGCCACCAGCAAACAACGTGGACGTGCGATAGACGGGATAGGCCGGGTCAGGGATGAGCACGTAGTCGCCGGGGTCCACAAACGCCAAAAACGTGTTGTGGATAGCTTCTTTGGAACCGATAGAAGACACCACTTCCCGGTCTGGGTCCACCGTCACCCCAAACCGCCGTTGCATCCACGCCGCCGCTGCCTGCCGGTATTCTTTGGTGCCTTGATAGGGGGGGTAATTATGGGTGCTGGGGTCGTCAATTGCCTGGTGCATGGCCTGGACTACATGGGCGGGCGTCGGCTGGTCGGGGTCGCCAATCCCCATGTTGATGACATCCACCCCCTGCGCCACCAAGGCATCTCGCTTGCGGTCAATTTCAGCAAATAAATACGGGGGAATCTGCTGCAGACGACGGGCCGGTTGCATCGTTCCTTCACTCAAACACGTATTGTTTCATGATAAGGCATCACCGTTTCGGCAAAAACCATACGGCCAACCCGATGCCGCTCAGATACAAACCGGCCATGGCCCCCGCCAGTAGAATTTGGGTCAAGGGGTCTGTCGAAGGAGTCAAAATGGCGGCCACCACCACCGCAACCAGCACCACATAGCGCCAACCCGCCAGCATTTGCCGGGGAGAGACCAGCCCCAAGGCGCTCAACACAAACTGCACCACCGGAATTTGAAACGCCAGTCCCGTCCCCAGTAACAGAATCAACACAAATTCAAAATAGCGCTCGATGGACCATAGGGGTTCTACTACGTCCGCGCCGTAGTTCAGGAAAAAACGCAAGGCTGCCGGAATCAACACCCCATAGGCAAAGGCCATCCCCAGCACAAACAGCACACTTGACCCCAGCACCACTGGCCCTAGTAATCGTCGCTCCCGCCGTGTCAACCCCGGTAGCACAAAGGCGATGATCTGGTACAAAATCATGGGGCTGCTGAGGATGAGACCGCTGTAGGCCGCCACCTTCAGGGAGACAAAGAAAAATTCCCCCGGCGCCATCTGTAAAAATTTCACGTCCCCCGCTGGCGCTTCCAAAAACTGGACAATGGGTTTGACCCCGATAAAACAAATGACGGTCGCAACGGCAAACGCAGCGATGGCCCGCCAGATGCGCTGGCGCAATTCTTCTAAATGATCAAACAGTGGCATTTCCACGTCATCCGGCGTTTCATCCAGCGGGTCCAAAACCGGGGTCGGTGGTTCAGCAGACATCGGCTATAGGCACAGAAAACAGGGTTTTTACGATTCTACCAACCAGGGCTGGACTGCCGGTCGCCAGGCGACGAGTTCTTCCGGCGTAAACCACAGGGCAATTTCCCGCTGGGCCGTTTCAATAGCATCCGAGCCGTGAATGAGATTGCGCCCAATACTGATGCCGAAATCGCCCCGAATTGTCCCCGGTTCTGCGCTCAGGGGATTGGTGGCCCCAATCATTTTCCGCGCTGCGGCGACCACACCATCGCCTTCCCACACCATTGCCACCACCGGACCAGAGGTGATGAATGCCACCAGCGACGGGAAAAAGGGGCGCTCCCGGTGAACGTCGTAGTGTTTTTCGGCCAACTCCCGCGAAACCTGCATCATCTTCAGCCCCACCAGCGTAAATCCCTTGGCTTCAAACCGGCGGATGATTTCCCCAACTAACCCCCGCTGCACCCCGTCTGGTTTAATGGCAATAAACGTCCGTTCCATGGGCAATCTCCCCAACGTCCTTCTGAATTGTAGCCAAGCCTGCGCTAGATTAAGACAGGTGAGGCGATGCCCATGAATCCGAAAACACTACTCCAGGCGATTGCAGTTCCGGCGGACTGGCTAGGTTTACGGTTGGTGCGGCAAACCGCGACCCGCTACTACTTTCGCGACGGCCATCCCGAACAGCAGGGGCGCGAAGACACCTGGGGAGCGATGGTGGAGGTGAGCGTCCAGGGCCGGCATTTTTATAGCGCCACCAGCGACGTTTCCCCCAGCGGTTTACAGCGCGCCGCCCAGCGGGCCTATGCATACGCAGCAAATCCGGCCATTCCCCACACCCATGCGTTTCCCGAACCGCCAGCGGTGACCGGTCGCTACACCAGTCCCTTGCGCCAGCCCTGGTGGGATTTACACCCCAAAGAATTGGCGGAACTGCTGGTCAAGGTGTGTCATACGCTCAAGGTCAGCGAGGCCATTGTTTGCACCCGCGCCGCTCTGGTTCTGACCGAAACAGAAACCTGGTGGGTGACTAGCAACGGCGCTGAGGTGCACCAAACGTTTTATTACGTCGCCAATCACTTTGCGGCAACGGCCCAGGTGGGAACGGAAACCCAAACCCGCACCGACCACGGGACACTAGCCCGGTGTTACCAGGGGGGTCTGGAGTGGCTACTGACCGATGACCTGTGGGCGCGGGTGGAACGCATCGGGGCGCAGGCGGTGGAGTTGGTGCACGCGGAAAATTGCCCTACCATGCGCACGCACCTGGTGTTGGCCCCCGACCAAATGCTGTTGCAGATTCACGAGAGCGTGGGGCATCCCCTGGAGCTAGACCGGATTTTGGGGGATGAGCGCAATTACGCCGGCTGGAGTTTTGTGCGGTTAGAAGACTTTGGGCATTTGCAGTACGGCTCCCCCCTGATGAATATCACGTTTGACCCGACCGTGCCGGGGGAATTTGCAACCTATGCCTTTGACGATACCGGCGAACCGGCGCAACGGGTGTATTTGATTAAAGAAGGCAAACTGCTGCGGGGGTTGGGAAGCCGCGAGAGCCAGATGCGCTCCGGTATTGCTGGCGTCGCCTGCGGGCGGTCCTGTTCCTGGAATCGTCCCCCCATTGACCGGATGGCAAACCTAAACCTGGAACCTGGTAGCGGTGATTTGCAGGCGGTGATTAGTGAAATTGAACACGGCATCTACATGGAATCCAATCGCTCCTGGTCCATTGACGACTACCGGCGCAAGTTCCAGTTTGGGTGCGAGTATGCCCGCTTGATTGAAAATGGCCGGTTCACCAAAACGCTGAAAAATCCCAACTACCGGGGAGTGACGCTGGAGTTCTGGCGCAATCTGGTGCGGGTGGGTGGCCCGGAAACCTGGGAAATGTACGGCTCACCCTACTGCGGTAAGGGAGAACCCAACCAGGCCATTCGGGTGGGACATGGGTCGCCGGTGGCTGTGTTTGCCAACGTGGACGTTTTTGGGGGCGGTTGACCCATGTGGCGAGGCTTGATTCATGGTTACCGCGAGTATTTGCCCGTCACCGAACGCACACCGGTGGTCACGTTGTATGAGGGCAACACACCCCTGATTCCAGTCCCCCGCATCAGCAGTTACTTAGGTAAAAAAGACGTGCAGGTGTGGGTGAAATTTGACGGTCTGAATCCCACCGGTAGTTTCAAAGACCGGGGCATGACCGTGGCCATCAGCAAGGCGAAAGAACAGGGCTCCCAAGCGGTGATTTGCGCCAGCACGGGTAATACATCCGCATCTGCCGCCGCCTATGCCCGCCGCGCCGGAATGAAAGCGTTTGTACTGATTCCCGATGGGTATGTGGCCCTGGGGAAATTGGCGCAGGCGTTGATGTACGGGGCGCAGGTGCTGGCGATTCAAGGCAACTTTGACCAGGCCCTAGCGCTGGTGCGGGAATTGGCCGAGCACTACCCGATTACCCTGGTGAATTCACTCAATCCCTATCGTTTAGAGGGGCAAAAAACGGCGGCGTTTGAGGTGGTGGACCAACTGGGGCGGGCGCCGGATTGGTTATGTATCCCGGTGGGCAACGCGGGCAATATCACCGCCTACTGGATGGGGTTTTGCCAGTACCTACAGCACGGGAAATGTCAAACCCTACCCCGGATGTTTGGGTTTCAGGCAGCAGGAGCGGCTCCCTTGGTGCGGGGAACCCCGATTGAACACCCGGAAACCATTGCCACCGCCATTCGCATTGGCAACCCGGTGAATTGGCACAGCGCTCTAGCCGTGCGGGACGCCAGTCAAGGGGGATTTTACGCTGTCAGCGACCAGGAAATTTTGCAGGCGTATCATCTGCTCGCGCGAGAAGAGGGCATTTTCTGTGAACCGGCAAGCGCGGCATCAGTTGCGGGTTTGTTTCACCTGCAAGACCAGATTCCTGAAGGCGCCACTATCGTCTGTGTCCTTACTGGCAATGGGTTAAAGGACCCGGATAACGCCCTGCACAGCGATGCGCACCATCTCACCCAAGGCATTCCCCCAGAACGCGCAGCCCTGGCGCAGGCGATGGGGTTGTGATTGTGCTTGTCTAGTGGTATGCATTACTTAGTCAATTTCCCACTGTCAAGCAAATTATCTCAATCTGAGAGCATCTACATGCTCCACGAACAAAATAGGTTCAGCGGGAGCACCCTCATACTCTAAAACAACTGGGTTGGCATTAGCAGGTTTAGAAGCAGCAGTCCAAGCTCTCAAGCGTACTCGGTACCGCTGACCATCGCCGACATCATTGATGAGCAATGGGTAATCATCTTTCTGAAAGCCACTGAAAACCACTTTGTGTTGACTTTCCTTTGTCCATTGCAATTCAGATTGATTGCCAACTTTCACAAGTTTAGGGCGATAACGACCGTAAGCAATCAGCAGAACATAATTTTGCCTCATGAGATTGGTAATCGCCTCGTTCGTCCAGGCCAGCACGCCCTCGCCGGGTGTAAACCGACGGAAGGAGCTACCAAAAAGATTCGTTGCGCTTTGACAGCTATCAGCAGTTCCGTATTTGTAGGGGTCGCATTTATTCGTAACCATCTCCAAAATCTTCCCCTGGTTGAAACTGGCAACGACTTCGGGGAAATACAGCGGAAAGACTGTTTGTTTGCCTGGTTTTTCTTGGGCCTGTTTTTGCGCTTCCTTGACAATGCGATAAAACCAAGAAAGTTGCTTCACTTCCTTTGGGATGTTTTTCGCTGGGTCTCCCTGAACTTGATCTAGTTCTTTAACTCGACCGTACAATGTTGCCAACTTGGGTCCCCGATTCGCCAAAGCAGTCAAGATAACCGTCAGGATAGACGTATCGTAGCAACCCACTGGCCCCATATCTTTGACATCCGCATCGAGACGCGGATCGGTTTGTGTCAGTAATGGCATGTTCCGAACCATACATGCACCTAAAATGTCGCAATCGAGGATGCCTTGCTGAGTAGTTTTATTCAGATTAGTCAACGCAGGCTT
Source organism: Gloeomargarita sp. SKYG116 (assembly GCA_025056115.1). GTDB lineage: Bacteria > Cyanobacteriota > Cyanobacteriia > Gloeomargaritales > Gloeomargaritaceae > Gloeomargarita. The sequence continues at coordinate 21,820 of JANWVM010000010.1, read as the reverse complement.
GGCATAACCAGGTCGTGTCGGTATCAACAAGCCCGGTGCATCTATCGGATGAAAACTACGATTCTGTGCCCAGGCTACACCAACTGCTGTGCCGAGCATTACACTTGTTGCTAACAAAAACCGTTTCATAACCACTACCCCCCTACTCCCTGCTTTATAGCTCAGACACTTAGTTTGTCACTGAGATGATGGGGAAGACCTCGCCCTGCAGCCCAAGATTGACAAGCCTAGATGACTAAGCTACAGGCAGAATATCAGGCAATTTAGAAGAATTGCTAAATTCTTATAGATTCTTAACTTTAACGAATGAGATGAGAATTGCTCAACCACTCAATCAAACAACCGCAGGTAGGGATACCGTACCGGCGTCCCTGGTTCCTTGTCCAGGACAAAGTTAATCACTTCCCAACAGGGGTCTTCACTGGGATGAGGACTAAAGACCACCGGCAACCCGTACAGGCGATAACGACAGCCATCTTCCCCTGGGCGAGTGGTTTTTTCTAGATATCCGGTCATTAACTCCTGATAGCGCTGGGCAATCGTCACCTTCGTCGCCCGGTACCCCTGGCTGTAAAGCTGGTCCAGGGCTTCGTGGATTTCAAAGCGAATGCCATCTGGGTGGGTGTGTTGCCGGTACCACTGTTGTTGCCACTGGCGCCAGCGTCGTCCCGACTGCAAATGTACCAGTTCCCCTGTCTCTGGGTTGGCTTCAAACGCCCCGTGACGTGGACACAAATAGGTATCCGTCAACGTCAACGCCGGGATCATCTGCCGGCAGTGGGGGCAGGGAATCTCCGGGCCGAAAATCGGATACTGCCAACTCGGTGCCACCAAGAGAATCACTCCCACGCATCTACTGCCATTGTAACGGTCTAGCGGGGCGGGATGGTGATCAACTGGCGAGCAACACCCAGGGTGCGATAACGAGTGCCAAATAAGTCTGTCGTGTAGATGCTAAACACCAGGTAATTTTGTACTTTCGTATTGCGGCGGAGAAATTCTTTAGTTGGCTCCTTGAGAGCTAACAGCAGCTCGCTACAGGATTGCTGCAAGTAAGGCGTGAAAAATTGCAGCAGTTCATCTGTCTGCTTAGCTTCTTTGAGCATTTCCGGCAAACGAGGACACAGTTCTTGTCGCAGCGTGCTGTAGGCGTATTCCAAAAACTGTTGCTCCGACGGATTCGTAACCGCTAACCCTACAGCGGCAAGTCCCACAACCGCTAATGCGCCCCAACTAACCTTGACCACTGCTGGATTTCCCCCCATGCTTGTCAGACCGATACTACCAATCCAGTATGATGGAGACGCTGAGTTGAGGGATAGAGTGCCGCAGGTTGGGATCATTATGGGCAGCGATTCGGATTTGCCGGTGATGCAGCAGGCCGCCCAGGTGTGCGCCGACTTTGACGTGCCCTACGAACTGGCGATTGTCTCGGCTCATCGCACCCCCTACCGCATGGTCACTTACGCCGAATCGGCCCATGAGCGGGGCTTGCGGGTGATTATTGCTGGCGCTGGCGGAGCCGCCCATTTACCTGGCATGGTTGCGGCACTGACCCCCTTACCAGTGATTGGCGTGCCGATTCCCACCGCGCATCTCCAGGGGTTGGATTCCCTGTACTCCATCGTGCAGATGCCCAAGGGGATTCCCGTCGCCACCGTCGCCATTGGCAATGGCACCAATGCTGGGTTGCTCGCTGTGCAAATCCTGGCCAGTCACGACCCTGCACTCCTACGCCGGGTCCAGGACTATCGGCAAGCTCTCAGTCAGCAAGTACTCAACAAGCAGGAACAGCTTCAGCAACAGGGTTGGCGTTTACCCCCTTGAGGGCAAAGATTTTGGCAATCACATCCGCCACCACCTTATCTGGCGTCGAGGCCCCAGAGGTCACCCCCACCGTAATCGGCCCGTCGGGCAACCAGGGTTCAGTCACTTCCAGATGATGCAAATCATGGCTCAGGGGCTTATGTTGGACACGGTTACCTGGCCCAATCCGGTCCGCGCTGTCAATGTGGTAGGAGGGAATCCCATGCTCAATGGCAATTTCTTGCAAATGAGTTGTATTCGACGAATTAAACCCGCCGATAACCACCATCAAATCCAACGGCTGTTTCACCAGCTCAAACATAGCATCTTGCCGTTCCTGGGTAGCGTCGCAAATGGTATTAAAACTCAGGAAATGCTCATGCAAATTCACCGGTCCATATTTTTGCAACATCGTGTGTTCAAACAATTTGCCAATTGCTTCCGTTTCCCCCTTGAGCATGGTGGTTTGGTTGGCAATGCCGATGCGCTCCAGGTGCTTGTCCGGGTCAAAACCAGGGGAATAGGCATTGCGGAATTTTTCTAGGAATTCTTCCTTGTTGCCTCCGTGCAGGATGTAGTTTGCCACGTAGCGCGCTTCCTCTAAATTCAGAACCACTAAATAACGTTCTGCATGAGAGCTAGTGGCGATGGTTTCCTCGTGCTTATACTTGCCATGAATAATTGAGGTGTAGCCCCCCTTGCGATGTTTGCCCACGCGATTCCAGACCTTGGACACCCAGGGGCAAGTCGTATCTACGATAATGCATTCTTTTTGATAGAGGAGTTCCATTTCCTGAACACTGGCCCCAAACGCCGGTAGGATGACCACCGAACCCTGTTCGACCGCGCTGAAATCTTTTTTGCCATCGGGACCGACCGGCACAAATTCGATCTGCATCTGGCGCAAGTTTTCGTTCACCGATGGGTTGTGGATGATTTCGTTGGTGATCCAGATGCGGGCGTTAGGGAACTGGCGACGGGTTTCGTAGGCCATGGCAATCGCCCGTTCCACCCCCCAGCAAAATCCAAACGCTTCCGCCAGGCGAATGGTCACATCTCCCTGGGTCAAGGTGTTGTTCTGGCTGCGGATGCGTTGAATCAAAGCGCTCTGGTATTCCTTTTGTAAAACCGGTTCAACCTCGGCTTCCCGTCCAAAGCCCATGCGGAAGTAACGGTCGGAATCGCGCAACGTTTGCCGGAGGGTACGAGGGTCCATGGGTGGTGGGAAACAACTACACCTTGCATGATAATGGAGTTGCCTCGCTTTGGGTAGGTTATAATGGTTTATTGCCTGCCGGGATAGCTCAGTCGGTAGAGCAGGGGACTGAAAATCCCCGTGTCGCCAGTTCAAGTCTGGCTCCTGGCATTGCTATAAGTCTGGCTGGGAATGATTCACCCTGTTTCCGAGAGCGCTGGTGAAATCCCCAAGCACAGACGCCAGTAAAGCAATATCTTTGGGTTTGATTTTATACCTCCCCGATTCAATATCGCGAATCCAACTTTGACTTTTGTGGAGTAAGGCGGAAAGTTGTCGCTGGCTCATACCTCGTTGCAGACGAGCTTGTTTGATCATCGCTCCTGTAATTGCTGAGGTTGCCTGGGCAGAAACACGGGGTTTGGAACGGGCAATTCCTTGTGCGTTTTCAGTTCGCCAATCTTCAGGAAATTCTGTCAGACTCACCCAAGCGTTGAGTAGTTGCGACCACTTTTTACGGGAATTATTCGTTAGGGGAGTGGCGCGGGCTTTTTCGGCCCAATAGTCAAGCGCTGCATCAGGGTCGTCAGGAATGTCCCGCGTTGTAAACCACCAAGGTTGAATGGATGGCGGGTAGGTATCGTCGGCAAACAGGGGTCGAAAGCCATACTGAAAAAGTTGCTCAAGGTCGGATTCAAACGTAGCCATAACCCTGCGTCGTACTTCTGATTGATGCCACGCCCGCTGGAGATAGTCTTCACCGTAAATCAGTTTGAGCAATGTCCCGACTTTGGTGCTGCATTCTTGGCTCACCCGCCGGCGGAATAAGAGATAGAGCAACATCACGACACAACCAGGGTGGCGTTGCCACAGATGCATGATCTGGGGCGCAAAGGAAATTGGCAGCCATCCATACTGGTAATAGGCAGATGTTTGACGGGCTTGCTGACGGTTCAAAAAGTAGGTGGACCAAGGACCGGCTACCACTTGAAAGGACAACCCACTGAGATAGGGCGAACCATCTTTGGCCTTAGCAATGTGATAGAGAGGCTTAGCTGACCACAAGGGCGCAAAGGACAGATGGACGGGGGGAATCTGACCTCGTTTTTGCCAAAAAATTTCTACCTCCAGCGTGCAGGCCTGACGGACTAATGACTCGATAAGTAATAGTTTTTTGAGACGGTTTATATCCTTGCGCTGATGCAGCCCCAGAAATTCGGCGATGATGCGGTCATGAATCACCACTGGGTCTGCCCAAGGCTGGACTTTTTGGGTGGCGCAGGCAGCAAAGAGTAAATGAATTAAGATTACTCGAATGTCTACGTCATCCTGTTCCCAGTAGCGATGCGGCAACCGATAAATTAATCGCCCCGCTTGGCTGTGATATTCATACGTGATGAAACCGTTGACGGGTTGCCACCGGTGGTAGGGTCGCTGGGTCATCAGATGACAGGCTTGCCAGATGACCAAACAAGATGCAAAAGCCTGTTGTTTGCCGTTTTCAAAAAGGGTGACGTTCGCCTGGGGATAATCAGTGGTCACAGGTTTGCCAGGCGGTACGATAAACACGTCGCTCAGACAATTTGTGACCTGCTGACACCGGGGATCCAGCGGCGCCAGGGTGATTTTTTCTGCCCCTGTCTGATGGCCTATGGACTGCTCCTTAAACACCTGGATCGGGCAATTTGTGCAATCTGCATCCGCCATCGCCCGCCTCCTGACAGCAAGCAACTGAGAAGGTTTTTCGACTCACTCCAACCTTAGGGTTTCTTCCCGATGTTTTTTGTACTTTTTGCAGCACATTTAGCATATTTTTAGGTTTGCTAGTCAAGCCACTTTATAGCTAGACCAGTTGAGTTTGTGCTGGAGACAATCAGCAAACCCAGAACGGGGCTACGCCCTGCGACCCAGGAGATAACAACCGTAGATAACCTGGCTACCGTTTGTCTGGGAGATCACCAGAAAATCCAGGATGGGTCTGAGCCGGCAACCCAAGGAATGGCAAATGGATTAGCAATATGTAGATTCGGTATCTAATTTAACTAGATGTTCGTCTTCTAGTGCTTCTAGTTCGTGGGCGCGACAACCCACCACGATGCCGCGTTCTAAAAAATGCACACTGTAGATGTAAAAGGCTTGCAGAAACGTGCCGATGGCCACGATGTAGCCGATGTCTCCTTTGCGGGCTAGAACATCGTAGGTGCCCCGGCCAATGAAGGTGCCATCGTTACGAACAGTTTGGGTCAGCCGGACTTTTTGACCGAGTTCAAACCGAGGGGGAGCGTCGAGTTCATTGGACTGTCGGGACATGGGGATACCTCCTGTACAGTGCGGCTAATAACAATCAGTTCTTCCAGGGAAAGACCACCTTTGCGCTGGGTAGCTCGCTGGCGCACGATGGCTAAAATGGCTTGGGCCTGCTGGGCGCTGACGTGGATACCGGCCTGTTGCAGGAGATGTCTGATGAGATGGGTACCCGAATGTTTGCCAATCACCCACTGCCGTTGTCGCCCGACTATTTCGGGGGGATAGGGTTCATAGGTGTCGCTCCGCGCTAGTAAGCCGTGGGTGTGAATCCCTGATTCGTGGGAGAAGGTGTTGGCGCCCACAACTGCCTTGCACAAGGGGGGGTGACAATTGGCGGCTTGGGCGACCAGTTGCGACAGCTCCCAAAAACGAGTGGTGTCAATGGGGAGGGAGTAACCGTAGATTTCCTTGAGCGCTAGGACGACTTCCTCCAGGGCAGCATTACCAGCGCGTTCTCCCAGGCCATTGACGGTTGTGTTGACTGAACGAGCGCCGGCGCGGATACCTGCTAAGGCATTCGCAGTCGCCATGCCCAGGTCATCATGGGTGTGCATTTCCACGGGAATGTCCAGTACGGCGGTTAAATGGCGCACCTGCTCATACGTAGCAAACGGGTCTAAACGACCGACCGTATCACAGAACCGGAATCGCTCGGCGCCCCACGCCTGGGCATAGAGGGCAACGTCTTGGAGAAAGTCTGGGTCTGCCCGCGAACTATCCTCTCCTCCCACCGCCACAAACAACCCTTGGGATTTAGCAAATTCGATACAGGCTCGCAGTTGCTTGAGCATAGCCCAACGGTCGCCCTGGAATTTGACAGCGATTTGTACATCGGACACTGGTACAGAAATATGGACTCGTCGTAAACCACAGGCGATGGAGGCTTCTAAATCGGCAAGGCGACACCGGTTCCAACTGATCAAGTGGGCTTGCAGACCGGCCTGAACCAGCTGTTGAATGGCTTTGGCTTCTTCACCCCCCATGATGGGAATACCGACTTCCAGTTCCGGTATGCCGATTTGGTCGAGCAAACGAGCAATGGCCAGTTTTTCGGCGGCTGTAAACGCGACACCGGCTGCTTGTTCACCATCCCGCAGCGTTGTGTCAGTGACCCAAATCGTTTCCTGCATAGCCTGGACAACAACTAGCGAAACAGGTGTTGGATAAACCACCAAACGGCGGCGGTATACAGGCCTAAGAACACCACAAAACCCAAAAAACTCATCAAAGTCAGAGCGAAGGTTGTCATGGTCTTACCCTCCTGGTGCAGTTAAAACCTGCCAACATCGTTCCAACCACTCCACTTGTTGCCGACGCGATGTCACGAACCGGAAAAGCACCATTGATACTAAAATGGCGACCCAGGAATTTGTGATTTCCACAGCGAGTGAACCGCCTTCGAGACATTCACAGTTGACGCCTAATTCTTGTAGGCGCGCCCGGATGGTCCAGCGCTCACCAACTGGTAGAAAATCAATGTGGTCTATGAAGACAGTATCCATCATGGTTAGTCTCTCGGTTGTTGGCTTCACTATACCAAGCCAGTCCAAACGGCTAAACTGACCGATGGCCATTTCTTATCTGTTGATTAGATTGCACTCAAGCCCTCCGACCAGATCGCTTAGCTCGCTGCTCACGGAATCAACTGGCATAAACAGGAGAGGCCCACTGCTGCCACAACTGGGGGTACGAGAATTTTTCTCGATAAAAATTGGCGTTTTTCTAAGACCGCTTGGGACTTACTGTACTCAGATTCTTTTCCCCTAGCTTTATTGTCTGGCTTCGCTCCCAGGCGGCAGGGGAATTTAAGCATTATTTTAGTATTCCATGTAACAATTCAGAGGTCTTATGTTATTATTGATACGGAAGGGAAAATGGGGTAAGTTTAAGCGAGTGCATTTATTCAAGATAACCGAATAAGAAATGGGTTTTTGGTGGGTGAGAAATACTCGTTCCCCTAGCTGCCAAAAAGTGGATGCTTCGTTGGGAAGGCAACTGAGGGAATTGAGTACATCGTGAATAGATTAATTAGGGATTTTTAGGGACTCCCAGGCGCAGCAATAGGCGGGTGCTATAACCATGGCATCCAATAGCTCAGGCATCTTGTCATGACTACTGCGCCCAGCCGAAATTGCCACTGCACCCAGCCAGCAGTCGCCGATGCCCTAGCCCAACGTGATGCCCGTTTACAGGCGCGCATTGCGAAACACCCTTGCTACAGCGAGGAGGCGCATCACCACTACGCCCGCATGCACGTGGCCGTCGCGCCCGCCTGCAACATCCAGTGCAATTACTGCAACCGCAAGTACGACTGCGCCAACGAAAGCCGCCCTGGGGTGGTCAGCGAAGTCCTGACGCCGGAGGAGGCCCTGCGCAAAGTGCTGGTGATTGCCGGCAAAATTCCCCAGTTGACGGTGGTGGGCATTGCCGGGCCGGGGGACCCGCTGGCCAATCCCAAGCAGACCTTTCGCACGTTTGAATTGCTGGCGGAACACGTGCCCGATATCAAGCTGTGTCTTTCGACCAACGGCTTGAATTTGCCGGACTATGTGGACCGGATTAAAGCCCTGAACATTGACCACGTCACGATTACCATCAACGCCATTGACCCCGACATTGCCGTGCGGATTTACCCCTGGATTCGCTGGCAACGTAAACGCATTTACGGCAAGGAAGCGGTCAAGATTTTGCTGGAGCGGCAAATGGAGGGGCTGCAGGCGCTTCAGGAGGCCGATATTCTCTGCAAAGTGAATTCGGTCATGATTCCGGGAATTAACGATGAGCACCTGCTGGAGGTCAACCGAGTCATCCGGGAAAAGGGGGCCTTTTTGCACAACATCATGCCCCTGATTTCGGCGCCAGAACACGGCACGTACTTTGGCCTGACGGGTCAGCGGGGACCCACGCCCCAAGAGCTGAAGGCGTTGCAGGATAAATGCGCCGTCGGGATGAAGGTCATGCGCCATTGTCGCCAGTGCCGGGCGGATGCCATTGGGCTATTGGGCGAAGACCGTTCCCAGGAATTCACCAAGCAGAAGTTCATGACCATGCCGGTTGAATACGACCCAGAAAAACGCCGTCTGCACCAAACCCGCATTGAACTAGAACGCCAAGTCATGGCCCAGAAGAAAGCGCAACTGCGCCCGCAGACAACCCAACCCACACCGGCCATCCTAGTGGCGGTCGCCAGTAAAGGCGGTGGCTTGGTGAATCAACATTTCGGCCATGCCAAGGAATTCATGGTTTACGAGGTGGACGGGCAAGGGGCGCGGTTTGTTGGTCATCGCAAGGTGGCCCAGTACTGCCAAGGCGGCTACGGGGAAGAAGCCACCATGACCCACATCTTGCAGGCCATCGGCGATTGTCAAGCGGTGCTATGCGCCAAAATCGGCCCCTGTCCCCAAGAAAAACTACGCCAAGCGGGCATCGAACCGGTGGAGGACTACGACCTGATTGAGGTGGTGGCCCGCAAGTTCTATGACCGCTGGCTGGCTCAGCACAAGGAGGTGGGTTATGCCCTACAAAACGCCGAATGAATATATGAGCTGGACGGAATGCCAGGCCCGCTGTCCCAAAGGGGCGATCAAACAAGCCAACCACCACTACTGGTGGGACCAGCGCCTGTGCGACCGCTGCCAGGGCCAAGGGGAATACCGCTGCGGCGGCATTTTTGAAAACAATTGCCCCTACCAGCTCGAAGACATCAACAGCTACTGGCGCCAGTGGTTTAGCGAATACCAGCAACGGCTGGCCCAGTTGCAGGAACGTCAACTCGTCGGAGGTCGCCGATGAATGTCATCTACCTGGATAACAACGCCACAACGGCGGTTGCCCCAGAAGTCCTGGAGGCCATGCTGCCCTACCTGACTACCTACTACGGCAACCCGTCCAGCATGCACAGCTTCGGCGGCCAGGTGGCCAGGGCGCTCAAAACGGCGCGGGAGCAGGTGGCGGACCTAATCGGGGCGACGCCGACCGAAGTGATTTTCACCAGCGGCGGCACCGAGGGCAATAACACAGCCATCCGCTCAGCGCTGGCCAGCTTTCCCGACCGGCGGCACATTATCACGACTCAGGTTGAACACGCCTGCGTGCTGAACCTGTGCAAGCGCTTGGAGAAGGAGGGCTATCGTGTCACCTACCTGTCGGTGGACCGGCGAGGGCAATTGGACCTGCTGGAGCTGGAGGCGGCCCTGACTGGGGATACGGCGCTGGTGTCGGTGATGTACGCCAACAACGAAACCGGGGTGCTGTTTCCCATTGACGCCGTTGGCGACCTGGTGAAGTCCTACGGGGCGTTGTTCCACGTGGATGCGGTGCAAGCGGTGGGCAAAGTCCCTATCCATCTACAGAACAGCCCGATTGATTTCCTGACGCTGTCGGGGCACAAGTTCCACGCGCCCAAGGGGGTTGGTGCCCTGTTTGTGCGCCGGGGGGTTCCCTTTCGGCCCTGGCTCATCGGCGGTCACCAGGAACGCAACCGGCGCGGCGGCACGGAAAACGTGGCGGGCATCGTGGGGCTGGGTCAGGCGGCGGTTTTAGCCAAGCACCACCTGACGGCAATGACCATGCAGGTGCAGGCGCTGCGGAACCGGTTGGAGCAAGCCATCCTGGCGACTATCCCTGACGTGGTGGTCAACGGCCAGGGGAGTCCCCGTTTACCCAACACCAGCAACATTGGGTTCAAGTACATCGAAGGGGAAGCCATCCTGCTGCTGCTGGACCGGGAAGGCATTTGCGCGTCGTCGGGGTCGGCTTGCACGTCGGATTCCCTGGAACCGTCCCACGTGTTGAAGGCGATGGGCGTGCCCTACAGCGTCCTGCACGGCTCGATTCGCTTTAGCCTGTCGCGCTATACCACAGCGGCGGAGGTGGAACGGTTGCTGGCGGTGCTGCCGGGGATTGTGGCCCAACTGCGGTCTCTATCGCCCTTTACGGATGACGAGAGCGACTGGCTGGAACAACGCACCCACGCGCTGATGGCGGCGGGTTAGGAGGTTGGTCATGTGGGACTACAGCGACAAGGTTTTGGAGCACTTCTATCACCCCCGTAACCAGGGAGTGATCGAGGACACGGGCGACCCAGCCTTTGCCGTGGTCACCGGTGAAGTCGGGAGCCTGGCCTGCGGCGACGCCCTGCGCCTGCACCTAAAAATCGAACGGGCCAGCGAGCGGATTGTGGAAGCCAGGTTCCAAACCTTCGGTTGCACCAGCGCCATCGCGTCGTCGTCAGCGCTGACGGAAATGGTCAAGGGACGCACTCTGGAGGAGGCCCTGGCCATTACCAATCAGGACATTGCCGATTACCTGGGCGGGTTGCCCCCGCAGAAAATGCACTGCTCCGTGATGGGCCAGGAAGCCTTGGAGCAGGCCATTTACAAGTACCGGGGCGTGGCGGTGCCGGTGCATCACGAGAACGACAGTCCCCTGGTGTGTACCTGCTTTGGGGTGAGCGAGGAACGCATTCGTAAGGTGATCCGGGACAATCGCCTGACCACCGTGGAAGCGGTCACCCATTACATCAAAGCAGGAGGTGGCTGCGGGATGTGCCGCGACGTCATTGCCGACCTTTTGGCCCAGACCGTCATGCCCCCGCGCTTGACCACTGTGCAAAAAATCAACCGCATCCAGGCCGTCCTGAGCACACTGCGCCCCTATTTCCAGCAAGACGGTGGCGATGTGGAGTTGGTCGAAGTCGAGGGCGACCAGGTCTGGGTGCAACTGACCGGTGCTTGCGGCGATTGCAGCAGTCGTTGGACCACCTTGAAGGAGGTCATCGAAGCGCGGTTGCGCCAGGAGGTCTGGCCGACGCTGGTGGTGGAAGCCGTGTCGTAACGCAGGAGATGGTCATGTGCCGAGGTGTCGTGCCGGGTGAACGGTCGCCCCCATCGCAACCACCGTTGACCCGGGGGGAGCGATTAACCAATTGACGTTTCATTTCTCAGACGAGTTCAGGAGGAAGCCATGCGACAGATTGCGTTTTACGGAAAAGGCGGGATTGGCAAGTCCACCACGTGTCAAAACGTGATGGCGGCCCTGGCGGAATTGGACCAACGGATCATGATCGTGGGCTGCGACCCCAAAGCCGATGCCACCCGCTTGATCCTGCACAGCAAAGCCCAAAAAACCATCCTGCACCTGGCTGCCGAGCGGGGGTCGGTGGAGGACCTGGAACTGGAGGAAGTGATGCTCACCGGCTACCGGGGCATCCGCTGCGTGGAGTCGGGCGGTCCCGAACCGGGCGTCGGCTGCGCTGGACGTGGCATTATCACCGCCATCAACTTCCTAGAAGAAAACGGGGCCTACGAAGACTTGGACTTTGTGGCCTACGACGTGTTGGGGGACGTGGTCTGCGGCGGGTTCGCCATGCCCATCCGCGAAGGCAAAGCCCAGGAGATTTACATCGTGGTCTCTGGGGAAATGATGGCCATGTACGCCGCCAATAACATCGCTCGGGGGATTCTCAAATATGCCCACTCGGGTGGCGTGCGCCTGGGCGGCCTGATTTGCAACAGCCGCAAGGTGGACCGGGAGGTGGAACTCATCGAAAACCTGGCCAAACGGCTCAATACCCAGATGATCCACTTCGTGCCCCGGGACAACGTGGTGCAACACGCTGAACTGCGCCGCATGACAGTGAATGAGTACGCCCCCGACAGCAAACAAGCGGAGGAATACCGCATCTTGGCCCGCAAGATTCTCAACAACACCCACCTGACCATTCCCACGCCCCTGGCGATGGAGGACCTGGAGGCGCTGTTGGTGGAATACGGCATTTTGGACGACGAGAAGGAGTACGAGCGGGCCACCGCTGCCGATGCGGCCAAATCCCTGGCGAGTGTGTAACTCCCCCGGCATCCGGCCCTTTCCAGCACTGGCGGGGGTTGGATGCCCAGCCCACATCCATCCATCGTGGAGGACCCAACCATGACCAGCGTTTATCAAGAGCGAAAACAAGTCATTCAGGACGTGCTGGCGGCCTACCCGGAAAAGACCCGCAAAAAACGCCAAAAGCACTTGAACGTTCTCGAGGAGGGCAAATCCGACTGCGGGGTCAAGTCCAATATCAAATCCATTCCCGGCGTCATGACCACGCGCGGCTGCGCCTATGCCGGTTCCAAAGGGGTGGTCTGGGGACCGGTGAAGGACGTCATCCACATCAGCCACGGCCCGGTGGGCTGTGGGTACTACTCCTGGTCCGGTCGCCGCAACTACTACGTGGGCACCACTGGGGTAGACACCTTCGTCACCATGCAGTTCACCACCGACTTCCAGGAACGGGACATCGTGTTTGGGGGGGACAAGAAACTGGCCAAAGCCCTGGACGAACTGGCCACCCTGTTCCCCTTGACCAAGGGCATCACCATCGAGTCCGAATGCCCGATTGGCTTGATTGGGGATGACATTGAAGCCGTGGCGCGGCACAAGACCAAAGACCTGGGCAAGCTGGTGGTGCCGGTGCGGTGCGAAGGTTTCCGGGGCGTTTCCCAGTCTCTCGGCCACCACATCGCCAACGACACCATCCGCGACTGGGTCTTCCCCGCCTACGACAAACTCAGCAACGACGAGCTGGGTTACACGCCGTCGCCCTACGACATCGCCATCATCGGCGACTACAACATCGGGGGTGATGCCTGGGCGTCCCGCATCCTGCTGGAGGAAATCGGCCTGCGGGTGGTGTGCCAGTTCTCCGGCGACTGCACGCTCCAGGAGATGAAGTTAGCGCCCCGGGTCAAGCTGAACCTGATCCACTGCTACCGCTCCATGAATTACCTGTGCCGGCACATGGAGGAGAAGTACGGCATCCCCTGGGTGGAGTACAACTTCTTCGGGCCGACGGAAATTGCCAACTCCCTGCGCAAGATTGCGTCCTACTTCGACGCCACCATCCAGGAGAAGGCGGAAGCAGTCATCGCCAAGTACCAACCCCAGGCCGATGCAGTGATTGCCAAGTACCGCCCGCGGCTGGAGGGCAAGCGGGTGATGATCATGGTGGGGGGCCTGCGCCCGCGTCACGTGATCCCCGCCTTCCGGGATCTGGGGATGGAGGTCATCGGCACTGGCTATGAATTTGGCCACAGCGACGACTACCAGCGCACCACCCACTACGCCGACCCTGGCACGGTCATCTACGACGACGTCACGGCCTATGAATTTGAGGAATTCGCCCGCCGGTTGCATCCCGACCTGATTGCGTCGGGCATCAAGGAGAAATACGTCTTCCAGAAGATGGCCCTGCCGTTTCGCCAGATGCACTCGTGGGACTACTCCGGCCCCTACCACGGCTACGATGGCTTTGCCGTTTTCGCCCGCGATATGGACCTGGCCCTGAACAGTCCCACCTGGGGGTTGGTCAAAGCGCCCTGGAAAACCCACACCGACACCGTTTGAGGGAGGACTGCCATGTCTCAAAACGTCAACGCCATTCAGGACCACGTCCAGCTTTTTCACCAGCCGGAGTACCAGGAACTCTTTGAGCGCAAGCGCCAGTTTGAGGCCTGCCCCAGCCCTGAAGAAGTGCAGCGGGTGGCCGAGTGGACCAAAACCTGGGACTACCGGGAGAAAAACTTCGCCCGCGAGGCCATCACCATCAACCCGGCCAAAGCCTGCCAGCCGCTAGGGGCCATCTTTGCCGCTGCCGGGTTTGAGCAAACGCTGCCCTTTGTGCATGGGTCCCAGGGGTGTGTGGCCTACTTCCGCACCCACCTGACCCGCAACTACAAGGAACCCTTTGCCGCCGTGTCCACTTCCATGACGGAAGATGCAGCGGTGTTTGGGGGACTCCAGAACATGATTGAGGGGCTGATGAACGCCTATGCGCTCTACAAACCCAAGATGATCGCCGTCTGCACCACCTGCATGGCGGAGGTAATTGGGGACGACCTGGGGGCTTTCATCACCACCGCTAAAAACGAGGGGGCGCTTCCGGCTGACGTGCCGGTGCCCTACGCCCATACGCCCAGCTTTGTCGGCTCCCACATTGACGGCTACGACAACATGCTCAAGGCCATCCTGCAGACCCTGGAGGGCAAGAAAGGGGACAGCACGGGCAAATTGAACTTCATTCCTGGCTTTGACCCCTACATCGCCAATATCCGGGAGCTGCGGCGGATGCTCACCCTGATGGACATCCCCCACACCATCCTGGCGGACAATTCCGACACCTTCGATTCACCCAACACCGGCCACTACGTGCTGTACCACGGGCGGACCACGCTGCAGGAGACTGCCCAGGCGATCAACGCGGAGGCCACCGTCGCGTTGCAGGCCTATTCCACGGAAAAGACGCGGGATTTTATCCAGACGGTCTGGCAACAGCCCACCTGTGTGCTGCGCCCGTTTGGGATTCAGGGGACGGATGCCTTTTTGATGAAGCTTTCCAAGCTCACCGGCAAACCCATTCCCCCCGAGTTAGAGGTCGAGCGGGGCCGGGCGGTGGATGCCATGACGGATTCCCAGGCCTGGTTGCACGGCAAACGCTTTGCCATCTACGGCGACCCTGACCTGGTGTTGTCCCTGCTGGCGTTCACCCTGGAGATGGGGATGGAACCCGTACACATCGTGGTGACCAACAGCAACGAAGCCTTTGAGCAGGAAGCCAAGGAGCTGTTGGCCCGCTATCCCAACGGTGGGGAAGCAACGGTCTGGGGTGGCAAGGACCTGTGGCACCTGCGCTCGCTGCTGTTTACCGAACCCGTGGACCTGCTGATTGGCAACTCCTACGGCAAATACCTGTGGCGGGATACGAAAACGCCCCTGGTGCGCATTGGTTACCCCATTTTCGACCGGCATCACCTGCACCGCTATCCCACCTTGGGCTACCAAGGGGCAATTAACCTGCTCAACTGGCTGGTGAATACGGTGCTGGACGAACTCGACCGGCAAACCATTCTTCCCGCCAAGACCGACTTCTCCTTTGACCTGATCCGCTGAAGACCCCATGTTTCGGACCCAGATCAACCAGCTTTTGACGGAACCGGCTTGCCCCCACAACCACCACCAGCACGGGGACCAGAAAAACCGGAGCTGTCGGCAACAGGCCAAACCGGGGGCGGCCCAGGGTGGATGCGCCTTTGACGGGGCCAGTATTACCCTAGTGCCGATTACCGACGCCGCCCACCTGGTGCATGGCCCCATCGCCTGTGCCGGCAATTCCTGGGGTACGCGCGGGAGTGGGTCGTCCGGCCCCCTGCTGTTTCGGACGGGTTTCACCACCGACCTGACCGAGCAGGACATTATTTTTGGGGGCGAAAAGCGGCTCTACCGGGCCATCCAGGAGATTGCTGAGCGCTACCGGCCCGCCGCCATCTTTGTCTATTGCACCTGCGTGCCGGCCCTGACGGGGGAAGATGTGGTGGCGGTGTGCCAGGCGGCCCGGGAAAAGGTGGGGTTGCCGGTGATTCCCGTCATGGCGCCGGGGTTTGTGGGGGGGAAAAACCTGGGCAATCGTCTGGCTGGGGAAGCCCTGCTGGAGTACGTCATCGGCACGGGGGAACCGCCAGCGGTGGGCCGCTTCGCCATCAATCTCATCGGCGAGTACAACATTGCCGGGGAACTGTGGGACGTCTTGCCCCTGTTTGAGCGGTTGGGGATTCAGGTGCTGGCGAAAATCACCGGCGATGCCCGCTACCGGGAAATCACCTACGCCCACCGCGCCCACTTGAACCTGGTGATCTGCGCCAAGGCCCTGCTGAACGTGGCGCGCAAGATGCAGGAGCGCTACGGCATTCCCTACATCGAGGGCTCGTTTTACGGCCTGGGAGAGATGAACCGCTGCCTGCGGCAAGTAGCCCAGCATTTCCAGGACCCCGACCTGAGCGCACGGGTGGAGGCCCTGATTGCCGACGAAACCCAGCGTCTGGAGCAGGACCTTGCCCCCTACCGCGCCAAGCTCCAAGGCAAGCGGGTGGTACTCTACACCGGCGGCGTCAAAAGCTGGTCGGTGATTGCGGCGGCCCAGGATTTGGGTATGCGCGTGGTCGCCAGCAGCACTCGCAAGAGCACGGCTGAGGACAAAGCCCGCATCCAGCAACTGTTGGGGGATGAGGGCGTGCTCATCGAAGGCGGCGGCGCCCAGGAACTGCTGGAGGTGATTCGCCGCACCCGCGCTGACCTGTTGATTGCCGGCGGTCGCAACCAATACACCGCACTCAAAGCTGGGATTCCCTTTCTGGACATCAACCAGGAACGCCACCACGGTTACGCCGGCTACCGGGGCCTGGTGACCCTGGCGCGGGAGTTGACCCATGCCCTGTACAGCCCCGTGTGGACCCACTTGCGGCAACCGGCTCCCTGGGAGGAGGACCTGCGCTATGGCTCGGATACAAGTACCTGAACGCGCCGTTGCGATCAATCCCTTGAAACTCAGCCCGCCGCTGGGGGCCGCCCTGGCTTTCCTGGGCATCAAAGGCGCACTGCCCCTGCTGCACGGTTCCCAAGGGTGTACCGCCTTTGCCAAGGTGATGCTGGTGCGCCATTTCCGGGAGGCGATTCCGCTGGCCACGACGGCGCTCACCGAAGTCAGCACCATCCTGGGGGGCGAGGACAACATCCGCCAGAGCCTGGAAACCCTGCTTGCCAAAGCCCAACCCCAACTCATTGGCCTATGCTCGACCGCTCTCGCCGAAACCCGTGGGGAAGACATTGCCGGCATTTTGCGGCAACTGCATTTGCCCATTCCCGTTATTTACGCCTGCGCGCCGGACTTTGGCGGTTCCCTGAGCGACGGGTACAGCCAAGCGGTGGAGGCCATCATCCGGGAACTCCCCCAACCAGGGCCGCTGCTGGCCGACCAGGTGACGGTGCTGGCGGGTCCCGACCTGACCCCAGGGGAGGTCGCCGACGTGAAGGCCCTGATCCAAGCCTTTGGTTTAACCCCCATCGTCATCCCCGACCTTTCCACATCCTTGGATGGGCACTGGGCCAATGGCTACCACAGCGTCACCACCGGGGGCACGTCCCTGGCGGAACTGCGCGCAGCCGGACGCTCTGCTCACGTGCTGGTGATTGGCCAATCCCTGCGCCGGGCTGCCGAGCAATGGCGCGAGCGCTTCCAGGTGCCCTATACCTTGGTGCCGGGGGTGACCGGGCTGGCCGCCAGCGATGACCTGGTGCGCTGCCTGATGGCCTGGAGTGGCCAGAGCGTGCCTGCCCTGTACCGCCAGCAGCGACGACAACTGCTGGATGCCATGCTCGATACCCACTTTTACCTGGGCGGCAAACGGGTAGCTCTGGCTTTGGAACCCAACCAGCTTTTTGTCATGGGCCACTTTTTGGCGAGCATGGGGATGGAAATCCAGGCGGCGGTCTCCCCCACGCGGGCGGACTGGTTAGCGAACCTGCCCTGCGAAACGGTCATTGTTGGCGACCTGAGCGACCTGCAACAGCACGCCCCTGGCGCCGATGTACTCATCAGCAATTGCCGTGCAGCGCCGATTGCTCAGGCGTTGGGCCTGCCCCTGTTGCGCATGGGTCTGCCGATTTGGGACCGGTTGGGCTATCACCTGCGTTCCTACGTGGGTTACCGGGGCACCGCCCAGTTGCTATTTGACTTGAGCAATTTGCTCTTGGAAACTCCCCATCACCCCTAGACCTTATGGAGGTGTTGTCATGAAAGTTGCCTTTGCCACCACCGACGGGGAACACATCAACGCCCACTTTGGCTGGGCCAGGCTCCTGTCGGTGTACGAAGTCACGCCCGAGGGCTATCGCCTGGTGGAGCACCACACCTTTCCTACCGGCACCGAAGACGGCAACGAGGACAAGCTGGTGCCGAAGCTGGAATTTCTCAAAACCCACCCTGACTGCAAGATTGTGTACGTCGCCGCGATTGGGGGGAGTGCTGCCGCCCGCCTGGTCAACCAGGGGGTGATGCCAGTGAAATCCCGCTCAGAAGCCGACCCCATCTCGGCCACCCTGGACCACCTGGTGCGCACCCTGCAGGGCAACCCACCCCCCTGGTTACGCAAAGCCCTCGGCACCAAACCCGCTTTTACGGAGGACTAGACCCATGAGCACCACCACCAGCCCCATCGTGGCATCTCCTTTTTTACAAACTCTTGTGGCCCAATACCGCGCCCAGGACCCCTACGGCATTTACGCTTCCTGGAGCGACGAGCGTTTCCTGCAACCCTACGTGCTCACCAAAGAACAGAAGCGCCAGATTTCCCTAGACCAGCCGGTGGACCCCGCCACCCGCGAGCGCATCACCCGCTTTTACAGCGCCATTGCCCGTCTCATTGAGCAGCAGCGGGGTAAGCTCACGCAGGTGGTGATTTCCCTCCACGACGAGGGCTTTGGCTGGGCCTTGATTTTCAGCGGGCGACTGTTGCTGGTGGCCCGTCCTCTGCGGGATGCCCAGCGCTTTGGGTTTGCGTCCCTGGAGCAGATGGCCCAAGCAGGTGAAAAGGACGTGCAAAATGCCCTGGCGCTCATTGACCGCTTTCCTGCTGTTACGGAGGTGTAGCTATGACCGGCACTTGGGAGCAATTCCAACGGCTGACTGACGCCGAAGATTACTTCCACTTCTTTGGGCTGCCCTATGACCCGCGGGTGGTCAACGTCTACCGCCTGCACATCCTGCGCAAGTTTGGCCTGCTCAAAGAGACCATTGACCAGCAAATGACCGACCTGCAGGAGCGGCTTCTGCGTTACCGCACAGCGCTGGAGACCGCCTACCAGACCTTTCTTACTTCTTCAGCCCAGGAGCAAAAGCTGTTCAAGGTATTCCAGCAACCCGCTCCCCACGTGGTGCTGCTATCCGACCTGGTCGAGGCACCCACCCATGGTTGAACTGTCTGCCCAAGAACGCGAGCGGTATCGCCGGCAAATGCAACTTCCTCACTTTGGGGAAACGGGGCAGTTAGCCCTCAAGCGCACCCGTGTCCTGGTCACCGGCGTGGGGGGGTTGGGTGGTACGGTAGCGCTGTATTTGGCCGCCGCCGGCATTGGCCAGCTCATCCTGGTGCGGGGCGGGGACCTACGCTGGGACGACCTGAACCGCCAGGTGCTCATGACCGAGGACTGGATAGGCCGGCCTCGCGTCTGGAAAGCCAAAGACACCCTGCACGCCTTCAACCCAGAGGTGGCGATTGAAGCCGTCCCCGACTCTCTCACTGACGCCAACCGGCGGGAACTGGTGGCCCGTTGCGACCTGGCGGTGGATTGTGCCCACAACTTCGAGGAGCGGGCCTTGCTCAATCGCACCTGCGTCGAACAGGGCAAACCGATGGTGGAGGCGGCAATGGACGAAATGACCGCCTACCTGACCACCCTCGTGCCAGGACAAACCCCTTGTTTGCAGTGCCTGTTTCCCGAATTTCCCCCTTGGGATAAATACGGGTTTGGCGTACTGGGGGCCGTGGCTGGAACCCTGGCGTGCCTGGCTGCCCTAGAGGTCATCAAATACGTGACCGGTTGCGCGCCGGCGTTGTGCGGAGAATTGCTGGTCATGCATCTGAACACCCTCACCTTTCGCAAATACCGTCTGTACCGCGAGCCGGCCTGTCCGGTTTGCAGTCCACTGTTTCAGCGTTAGGAGACCTGCCATGGACATTACACCCCAAGCCCAAGACCGGCTCCGGTCGTTGCTCAGCGCCCATCCCGGGTGCGTCTATCGCCTGCGGGTTGTGCCAGGGGGGTGCCAGGGCTATACCTACGACCTCAAGCTCGTGCGTCAGCCGGAGCCTGACGACCTGTTGCTACCCTTTCCCGACCTGCCGCTCTACATCGAGCGCCGCAGCGCGCCCTACCTAGAGGAGGTCGTCTTGGACTACGTGGACGGGCTGTTCAACCGCGGCTTTATCTTCCAACATCCCTACCGTTGTCACTGCGGTCAGTCCTTTGCCCCCTCGTCCTGTCCCAGCCGCTAGTCAACCGCCACCAGCACGTCCGACGCCTTGATCACGGCGTAAGCCTCCTTCCCCAACGTCAGCCCTAGCTTTTCACAGGACGCCTTGGTGACCAGTGCCGTGACCTCAATCCCAGGCGCAATCTCCAGGGTGACCTCGGCAATCACCATCCCCGTGACAATATTTTTGACCTTGCCCTTTAGGACATTCCGCGCACTGATTTGCACCTCGTTATCCCGCGTTACGACCATCCATTCTAGAGGAGAATGCATCATGACTTACTTAACCGGTTTAACCCAAGGCGGCCACGTCTGGACCCCCTACTTTGTCCAGGCCATTGACATGACCCGCTGCTTGGGGTGTGGCCGTTGTCTCAAAGTTTGTGGCCGCAACGTCTTGCATCTCCAGGCGGTCAACGAAGACTTCGAGTTTGTGGATGAGGACGAAGAGGAAAGCGAACGCAAGGTGATGACCATTGCCCATCCCGAATGGTGCATTGGTTGTCAAGCCTGCGCTCGCATTTGTCCTAAAAACTGCTACACCCACGCCCCCCAATTGGTGACTACATAACCTTCGTCGTCAGGGATAACTCCCTCGAAGGACCCATGAGACTTTTTTCAGGCTAAGATACACCTGCTGAAGCCCAACATATTACGGCGTGTCATCCCTTGGGTGGTAGGACAAAGCCCTGTCTTTATTTCTGTTTTTGACAACACTGGATCAGCTGTCTAGGTTATGAGAAAAGGAATGAAAATTTGTCCCACAACTTGCATATAACTACCGCTCAATAGTTGGCTAAACAAGTCCAAAATTTGTACAATAGACTACAGAATTTTTTCCGGTCTCTTTGCACCATATTTTATGGAGAATATCATTGCGATGGTGGCTAGAATTATTTGAAAAACTGTTAATGTATGGCTAGGAAATGGTGCCGTTTGCTTCTATTTATATTGACATTTTTGATGGGGATTGGTGGGGCGGTTATCGTCCACCAAGGCAAGCCGGTTGCAGTGACCACAGGGAAACAACCCATCACCCTTGTAGTTTCGGCAGCAGCAGACTTGAAATATGTCTTTCCAGAAATCGGCCAGCAGTGGGAGCAGGAAACAGGAAACAGGGTGACGTTTAACTTTGGTTCGACGGGGCAATTAGCCCAGCAGATTGAACGGGGAGCGCCGGTGGATTTGTTTGCTGCGGCCAATCGTAAATTTATCGAAGATCTGGATAAAAAAGGGCTGATTTATTCCGACAGTAAGGCGCTCTACGGCGTGGGGCGAATTACCCTGTGGCAACGACCCGATAGCCGCCAGGAATTGCGAACGTTAAACGACCTGATGCAACCAGGCATCAAACGCGTGGCAATTGCGAACCCTGACCATGCGCCTTACGGAGTAGCTGCCAGGGAAGCCCTGCAAAGTGTGGGAATTTGGAGCGCCATTCAACCCAAGCTAGTGTTCGGTGAAAATGTGCGGCAGACCCAGCAGTATGCAGAAACAGGCAATGTAGATGCAGCAATTGTGGCGCTATCCATCAGTGTTAATAGACCAGGGAAATGGACGTTGATCCCCGACCATTTGCACAGGCCCCTTGAGCAGATGCTGGCCTTGGCGCCCTACTTTGCACCGCCGCAACTCCAGCAGTTGGCCCAGAGCCGCCACCGCCC
>JANWVM010000109.1 GCA_025056115.1 Gloeomargarita sp. SKYG116 | reverse complement strand
GCGTCCCGGATTTTGCAAACCGAAATGATGATTGAAACGTTAGCCCATCGCGATATGGGAGCGCGGCTGGCCAGTTTTTTACTCATCCTGTGTCGAGACTTTGGCGTGCCAACCAGCGCAGGCGTGATGATTGACTTGAAACTGTCTCACCAGGCGATTGCCGAAGCCATCGGTTCTACACGGGTGACTGTCACGCGACTTCTCGGGGATTTGCGCCAGAGCGGTATGATTTCGATTAACAAGAAAAAAATTACCGTACACGACCCGATGAGTCTGAGCCAGCAGTTTACATAAGAGTGTTATAGTCGGGGCAGTGTTACCGGCTTGGGGTAATGCCATTCACCTACACAGGTAAAACTGCTCTCGTCACCGGCGCTTCCACCGGTATTGGGGCGGTCTTTGCGCGAGAACTGGCACAGCGGGGGTGTTCTTTAATCCTGACAGCTCGTTCGCAAGAACGTCTGGCTGCGCTGGCTGATGAATTGCAAAACACTCACAAAATTCCTGTGCGGATTTATCCGGCTGACCTGCGGTCCCCGGAAGCAGTCAACACCCTGATCCAGCAAGTCCAACAATCGGGCCAGCCGGTGGATATTCTGGTGAACAATGCGGGATTTAGCACCTGCGGCTGGTTTCACACGATTGACCCGGCGCAAGATGCAGCGTTGATCCAGGTGAATATCGCCGCCTTGGTGGCCTTGACCCACGCCTTTTTGCCGGCAATGGTGGCTCGCCGGTCGGGGTTGGTGATCAATGTGGCGTCGGTGCTTGGTTTTTATCCCTTGCCCTATCAAGCGACCTATTCAGCCAGTAAGGCGTTTGTTCGCTCTTTGACGGAAGCGCTGTGGGCCGAATACCAGGGAACAGGGGTGCGCTTTTTTGCCCTATGCCCAGGGCCGACGGCGACGGAGTTTTTTGACCGCATGGGGAGAGATATCCGGATGCAAAAAATGTCTCCGGAAGCAGTGGTGCAATTTGCCCTGCGCGCGATAGAAGGCAACCAACCCTGGGGCATCCCCGGCTGGCAAAATCG
>JANWVM010000108.1 GCA_025056115.1 Gloeomargarita sp. SKYG116 | reverse complement strand
TTGATGTGATCCCGCAGTTGTAGTAGTCGCGTTTCTTGGGGCAGTTCGGGGTCGGTGGGCTGGAAGGCATGTTTTTTGTAGAGGGCAATGCTGGTGTTTTTGTCTTCAAGAATTTGTTGGTAAGCTGAAGCTGCAAGCGCTTGCAAAAGGTTGCCCTGTAATATGCCCTCACCCCTGGCCCCTCTCCCACGGGGGGAGAGGGGAGTAGAAAGGCGATCGAACCCTTCGGCGTCGACACGAATCAACCCAATCAGGGAGTTGCCAGCCATGATGTTAAAGTCAATGTTGGGCAGGGGTTCCAAGTCTTGTACGGTTTTGGCAGAAGCAACTAATGCAAGAAAGAGGCGGAGTTTGGTAATTTCTGTGGCTTCTTCCATGATGTCGACACCATAGAGGTTGTCGGTGATGATGCGCTTTTTGATGTAATACTCTAGCGAGGGATGTTTAGCAGCTTCTTGCAACCATTGCATGATTCTTGCCCTCTCCTGCCCTCGCCCCCGGCTCCTCTCCCAAGGGGAAGAGGGGGGTAAGGAGGGGGGTAAGAAGGCAGCGGAAATTTGGGAGAGGGCTGTGGGTAGGTCGTTTTCAACTAATTGGCTACTTAGACGGACAAATCGTAGCCCCAGGGATTCTAGTAATTGCTGACGCTGTTGATCGGCTTCTCTTTGATTCTGGTGAATGGAACCATCGATTTCTACAATGAGTCGCTCGGCAGCACAGAAGAAATCGACAATAAAAGGACCGAGCGGCTGTTGTCGCTTGAATTTGCGTCCGTTTAACTTACGCCCTCGCAAGGCTTCCCAAAGAATAGCTTCGCTGGTTGTGGGTTCTTTGCGAAATTGACGAGCAACTTCTTTCATCCGTTGTCGTAATGCTGGGGAAATTTCCCAATATATTTCCTCCTCTTGTTCCCCTTCCAAGGAGGGAGAAGGGGTTAGGGGATGAGGGCTAATTTGCGAAGAAAGGGTGCAGCCGCGTTTGAGGGATTGTCCATTGCGGGATATCTTGAGAGAGTTGGGGATCACTGAAAGTACGTATATTGC
>JANWVM010000107.1 GCA_025056115.1 Gloeomargarita sp. SKYG116 | reverse complement strand
GGCTCAAGTACAAATCCCTGCTACCGGTGATTTACCTGTCGTTGCCACGCAGCATCCCAAAGCGTGGAAATGGTATCACTACTTCACGTTTAACACTGACCACAAGGTCATCGGGATTCAGTATCTGGTTTTCTCCTTCATTTTTTACTTGATCGCGGGATTGATGGCGGTGGTCATGCGCACGGAACTCTACACGCCGGACCCCGACGTGATTGACCCAAATCTCTACAACGCACTACTAACTAATCACGGCACCATCATGATTTTTGGTTGGGTTGTGCCGGCGGCAATTGGGGGATTCGGGAACTACTTGGTGCCGTTGATGATTGGGGCGCGGGATATGGCGTTTCCCCGATTGAATGCGCTGGCATTTTGGATGTTGCCTCCAGCGGGTCTATTACTCCTAGGCAGTTTTCTGTTTGGCGGCGCCCAGGCGGGTTGGACGTCCTATCCACCGTTGAGCCTCATCACAGCGACCACTGCCCAATCCATGTGGTGTTTAAGTATTGTCCTAGCGGGGACGTCCTCGATCCTAGGGTCGGTGAATTTCATCGTGACAATGGTGAAGATGCGGGTGCCGAGTATGCCCTGGGATAAGATGCCGCTGTTTTGCTGGGCAATGATGGCGACATCCATTTTGGCGTTGTTGTCGACACCGGTGCTGGCTATCGGTTTAATCCTGTTGCTGTTCGATATTAACTTTGGCACGTCGTTTTACAAACCCGATGCGGGTGGGAATGTGATTATTTACCAGCACTTATTCTGGTTTTATTCGCACCCAGCCGTTTATTTGATGATCCTGCCCATCTTTGGGATTATGTCGGAGGTGATCCCTGTCCACGCCCGCAAACCCATCTTTGGTTACAAGGCGATTCTCGGCTCCAGTATGGTGATTTGTTTTGTGGGCTTGTTTGTGTGGGTCCACCACATGTTCACCAGCGGAACGCCACCTTGGATGCGCATGTTTTTTACCATCTCTACGCTGATTGTGGCAGTGCCGACGGGGGTGAAAATTTTTAGCTGGACGGCTACGCTGTGGGGCGGTAAGATTCGTTACACCAGTGCGATGTTGT
>JANWVM010000106.1 GCA_025056115.1 Gloeomargarita sp. SKYG116 | reverse complement strand
GCATTCCTGGCCCCAGCATAACCCCTGTCACTGGCTTGTCTAGGAACTTTACCGAATTGTTTTACGATTCCAGCAGGGCGGCCAATTCCGCGTAAACAGCAGCAACATCGGGACAGATATATTGGGCTTGCGTCATCCCTGGCCTTTTCCCTACCGCAATTGACAACCCCCCACGTTGATTGACCGCTGCAAACGCCGCTTCATCGGTCACGTCGTCCCCGATATAACAGCCCTTGGGCAAGCGCCAGTTATCCCACAAAAAGGCCACCGCATTTCCCTTGTCAAATGTCGCTGGTAGGATTTCCAATACTTCTTTGCCAGGCTGTAATTTAAACGGGCGACAGGTCGCTGGATTTGCCGAAAAATAGTGGGTCAATAATGTCATAACTTGTTGTTTTACAGGTGGCTCCGCTTGCCGGTAATGCACCGCAAACGAGTAGGGTTTGTCTTCTATTCTCACCCCCTGATTCAAGTAATCGCTGGCCGCCAATTGTTGCAGAATGTCAGCGCGGATGAGTGCCAACGCCTGCGGTAGCTCTTGTCGGTCAGGTTGGCGGAGAAATTCTCCCTTTTTAGGCAAGTAAATCTCCCCCCCATGCGAGCCACATAGCGTCATCTCTTCACCCGCTAACTCCGCCAGAAAATGCTGTAGTTGCGATAGCGAGCGACCGCTAATAACCGCCACCTGAATCTGGGGGTCACGACAAAGGTTACGGAGCAATTCCACACCTTCCCTAGGTAAAAATGCCTGTTCAGGATTGGGGACAATGGGAGTCAAGGTGCCGTCGTAATCCAGGAACAAACCTAGCCCGTTCTCCCGGCGCCAGTAATCAGCGATGAGCGACGGCATCCGCAAACGCATCCATGTAGGACTGCACCCAGTGATGAATATCGTGATTCGTAATGGTCTGACGCAACGCCCGCATTTTTGCCTGGCTCACGTCGGGAGATAATGTCAGCGCCTGATGCAACGTATCCGCCATCTGTTCGATGTAAAACGGATTAATCATCAACGCCTCCTGTAACTCATACGCCGCTCCTGTAAACTCACTCAAGATCAACACTCCTGAGTTATCCACCTTCGCCGCG
>JANWVM010000105.1 GCA_025056115.1 Gloeomargarita sp. SKYG116 | reverse complement strand
TGACGGCTGGAATCCCTGACCCGCCAACCCTAATTCCTTCCTGTCTGTCTGCGACAAACTGACTGTTTTTAGCTATAAGAAGAAAAGCCGGAGAGATTCGAGTGCGAAGGCTAGGTGATGCACCTTTTCAATCGGAACTCCTGCAACTGTCGCATCACGACAAAAGTCGGTCAAAAAAGCAAGTTAACCCTGTACAATCGATGTGCGGCTTCTTAAAAACAGGTAAATCTGCCCTTACTGATACCGAAGTGGAAAAAATGCGCGAAGAGTGGCCACTAGAAAAATATCGGTAGTGAGGAAGGTTTTATAGCTAAGCTGCTTCAGTTTGTCAGAGAGATGAGAGAAAAACCAAAGGTGGGGCTACGCCCTGCAACCCAAGAGCTGCCAACTATAGATGACCCAGCTATAGTAGACGCAAACATCGTTCTGGATTTGTTATTGAAAAGGACAAGCTTTCTATAGCCAAACCACCCTAGTTCGTCGGGAAAAGAACCAGCAACGGGGCTGTGCCCTGTGACCTAGAAGGTGATAAGCGTAGATGACTTAGCTACAGAAGATGCAAAGGTGCTATTCCAGGCGATAAAAACTATTAGATGTCATCGTATCCCGTGACGAAAGGCTACTTGCATCTACTACCCTAGTTCCAGTGCTATCAGTCAACCAGCTACTATTCCCACTTGATGGCTAGTCCACCTCGGTTCATCCTAGCTTCCGCATCCCCCGCCCGGCGACAACTGCTGCGGCAAATTGGCATTGAACCCGTTGTCTGTCCCAGCGGCGTGGACGAAGCGGCAATTACAGCTCCCGACCCCGTCACCTTGGTCAGAGCCCTAGCCACTGCCAAGGCTCAAGCGGTCGCCCGTCGCTTTGAACCCCCAGGCGTCGTGTTGGGGTGCGATTCATTATTTGAACTAGATGGCGCTGTTTATGGTAAACCTCCAGACCCTGACGCTGCCATTGCTCAACTGGAGAAACTCAGCGGCCGTCACGGTCATCTGCACACCGGCCATACATTGATTGACCTAAGTAGTGGGGAATCTCTTACCCGCGTCGCCACTACCCAAGTCTTTTTTGCCCGGTTGACCCCCGACGAGATACGGGCCTACGTTCA
>JANWVM010000104.1 GCA_025056115.1 Gloeomargarita sp. SKYG116 | reverse complement strand
AAGGTTGCCACTGGCCCCCGTGAACGGTCCAGGTGCGCTTCGATGACAGTACCCTTGGGAATGATGGCGTTGGGTTGAGTGGTAATCGTATGACCATTGTTAATTACCACGTTGCTACCGCTGCGAGGGGGCGTAAGCGTTGGAGGCACTGTTGTCCAGCTGTTAGCATCTTCCCAGAAGCCACTAGCGATACTGGTGTAGACAGGAATGCTGGAAAACTCTGCGCTCGTGCCTGCGGTGTAATCGCCGTTGATATAATTCACTCCTACGCTCGTAATTGAGCGGGTTGCATTGGTGTACGTCCAGTCTGTCGTAAATCCTCCTACAGGATCCCAGTTCGGTGGCGAGAGGTCAGGGTTAAGTCGCCCGACGCGGTCAGGCGTGCCCGTTACGGGAAGCGTTGCGTCGCCGCCATCGCCTGGCGCATTGTAGGAGTGCTGAACCGTCAAACCTGCAAAGCCCGTGCTCCGCACAATCCAGTAGTAGCGCAGCACGTTTGCGCCGAACTCTACGCCCGGATGCACATTATTGACGGGCGCGACGCGAATCGTGCCCGACGCAGTATTCGCCGTTACGTTGAGCCGCGCCGGCGTGTAGCGCGAACCCGTGCCAACGGGGAAAAGGAAGTTGCTTGCGCTCGCAGGGTAAGACTTTTGCACGCCTTGATCGCTATTGTTCCCATTGGTGCGAATCATTCGCGTATTGTCAAACGGTCCGCCAGCGATTGCGCCAGTGCCTGTGTTGGTAAGCGAAAGCAGGTTGGAGCCAATGTCCAAAATGCCATTGGTGAGCGTGAGCACGCCCGTGATGGTCTTGTCGCCCAGCGTTTGCGCGCCAGCCGCATTGTTCAGTTCAAGGTTGCCGTAAGTTCCCGTGCCTGAAAGTTGCTGTTGCGTCGTGCCGCCGAGCAAAATGCGCCCTGTGCCTGTGCTCGTATGCGTGCCGTTGTTGGCGATGTTGCCGATAACGGTCGCTATGTTGCCGTTGTCGGCGAGCGTTTTGCCTGAATTGATGGTGAGATTGGAATTGACGCGAATGTTGCGGTTGAGCGTGAGCGTGCCGCTGCCGCCCGCGAGCGCCAGATTGGCAAAGTTCGTGAGGTTTGCTGATGTGCCGCCAATGACTTGCG
>JANWVM010000103.1 GCA_025056115.1 Gloeomargarita sp. SKYG116 | reverse complement strand
CCGTAGCTTATGTCAAGTTTTGTGATTTTAGCTATAGATTTCCCCAGCGAGTGGGGACCGAATAGAATTCGCCCCGCTCGTCCCGCCAGACGTGCCCGCGGTTTCCAATTTATAGATTTCCCCAGCGAGTGGGGACCATATAAAAAACATCGTAGAATCACTAACATCTGGTGTTTCCAATTTATAGATTTCCCCAGCGAGTGGGGACATCTCGTTTACGGTGCTGTTCGAAGAAGGCTGCGAAGTTTCCAATTTATAGATTTCCCCAGCGAGTGGGGACGGTTTGTACTTAACCGATGGCCGCTGTCTAAACAAGTTTCCAATTTATAGATTTCCCCAGCGAGTGGGGACCTACTTTCATCGGAATTCTCTACCCCTAGCGTTAGGTTTCCAATTTATAGATTTCCCCAGCGAGTGGGGACCCCATCTCCAGCAGTGCTGGCATAGCATCGGCCAATTCCGTTTCCAATTTATAGATTTCCCCAGCGAGTGGGGACGCCGATATAATAAATAGAGGGACACGACACGGTACCCGTTTCCAATTTATAGATTTCCCCAGCGAGTGGGGACGTAGCAAGGCGGGACGACCGTCGTCCCCACCCGAGTTTCCAATTTATAGATTTCCCCAGCGAGTGGGGACGCAGAACCAGCCCAGCAAGTCTTCCTGCTGCTTGACGTTTCCAATTTATAGATTTCCCCAGCGAGTGGGGACTGGTGGAGGCCATCGAGAGCGGGCTACGGTTCAAGTTTCCAATTTATAGATTTCCCCAGCGAGTGGGGACAACACATAGTTTATCTACCTGCCCACGGGACACCGCGGTTTCCAATTTATAGATTTCCCCAGCGAGTGGGGACGCTGGCGGCATCGATGCTGGATGCTGGCGGCCCCAGGAGTTTCCAATTTATAGATTTCCCCAGCGAGTGGGGACGTTGTGATCGCCAATAGGGAGGGGACAGAACTCCATAAGTTTCCAATTTATAGATTTCCCCAGCGAGTGGGGACTCAATACGCCCGAACTGGCAAGGGCGTTGGGCCGTGCCGTTTCCAATTTATAGATTTCCCCAGCGAGTGGGGACTCTTCGGCGAACTCTCCCCCCAACCGGGCTCGTGCTACGGTTTCCAATTTATAGATT
>JANWVM010000102.1 GCA_025056115.1 Gloeomargarita sp. SKYG116 | reverse complement strand
CTCTATTTCCCGCGACCGCTCCATATCTTCCAGGGGGAATTTCTGATGCCGGTGAGTTGGTTGCCCGAATCCGATGGTTATCACCGTTGTTACTGGGATGAAACGCGACCAGCGCCCCTGGTCAGTTCTGCCACTAAAGGGTCCACGAAAGAGAAAGGAGCCGCCTATTTTCCCTATGCAGAGATACTGAAGTTGTGGGACACCCAAAAGGGTATGCCGGCAGAGGGTGTGGAAGAACCGTGGGATGTTGAAATTCGTCCGCATAATACGATTCAAGAAGCAGGCCGGCGGGTGAAGGAAACCGATGGCTATTTTGTAGAAACCTGTGTGCGGCTTAAACCTGGGTGGAGCTTAGCAGTTTCCCTAGAAACCTATGATGAATCAACCCAGGAAGGTCAGCCCTTATTGATTAAAGAACCAGTACCATTACGACTGGGAGGCGAAGGACATTATGTGGTAATGAAGGCTTGTTCTGAATTGCAAAAACAATGGCATGAGTTAGAGCAACGTTCTCAGGAGATTCAAAAGTTCCAGAAACGCTGTTTAGACTATCTCATTACGCCTGGGGTGTTTATCAAAATGCGAGACGGTGTTTCGCTGTGTCGCGCCTGGCCCTGGGAATGGCATTTGGCCCACCCACGACCGAATACACCCCAGGTCGGTCCGTTGGTTAGCGTTGCCACCGATAAACCGATTCCCATTAACGGTCGGATTCGTGCTCGCGATGAAAAAGATGAGGAATTTAGCTTACCAGCGCCCCAGGTGTTTGCGGCACCGCCGGGGAGTGTGTATTTTTTGGAACGTCCTGCCAGACTCGCCCAAGATGAACCTGTGAATACCCACAAGGGCACACCAAACCCCTATCATCGCTGGCGCTTGTTGGGCTATAGCGAAATGCTCTGGTTACCAAGTTTTTGTTGACCCTAATTGGAGAAGCTACCGATGAACATCGTCTATCTGTTTTTACTGTCGCCACTGCACACGGGCGGAACAACTCAAGAAGGCAACCTGCTAGGAATTGCCCGTGAATCCCACACCAATTTGCCCTATATTCCGTCAAGTACAATTCGGGGGCGGTTGCGGGCAAATGTGACTGACCGAGAGCAAAAATTTTGGCTCTTTGGGAATGAGATTGGTCAAGATGGAGAGCAACTCTATCAAGGGGCT
>JANWVM010000101.1 GCA_025056115.1 Gloeomargarita sp. SKYG116 | reverse complement strand
TACGGCGCTACATGCCATCGTGTTTGAGCTATTGGCGACTGAAAAAGGCGAGCTGCCAGCCTACTGCGGGCGTGCGATTCACGCGCAAGTTTTGCGCTGGATTTACTTGGGCAATCCACAGGTTGCTCAGGCAGTCCATGACGGTCCCGAATCCCCTATCTCCGTATCGGATTTACTCACTAAAAAACGTGACGGTCGAGTGGTGCGCTCAGGCGATGTATGTTTCTTCCGTTTAGGGATATTGGATGCGGACATCCTAGAGCCTTTGATGCTGGGACTCGAGCGCTGGGAACGACAAATCCTACACCTGTCCAACTTTCCTTTCATTCTCAGCCAGGTCTGCATGTTGCCCGGTAGCAATTCCTGGGTGGGTTTGTCGGATTATGATTTTCTAGCCAAGATGGCTCAGCCGGTAGAGAGCCTGCAATTTCGGCTGGTTTCTCCCACGAGTTTCAAAATGCATGATGGCCAAGATATCCAGCCGTTTCCCCTGCCCGCGTTGGTGTTTGGCAATTTGCAAAGGCGGTGGAATGCGTTTGCCCCAGAGCATCTCAAAATTCCCAAGGTTGAGTGGCAAGTTCTGGTGTCAGACTTTGACCTAAAAACCCGGCGAATTTACATCGACAAGGTGGCTGAAATTGGCACGGTGGGAAGGGTGCGTTATGTGTTTCCCGATGCCGAACAGGGACGTTTGGCGAACCAGTTGGCCCATTTTGCTTTCTTTGCTGGTGTGGGGCGCAAAACGGCGTTAGGCATGGGCCAGGTGATTTTGGAGAGTTGAAAATGGACGACTGTTATTTACCCTTGGCTTACCTAAATGCGTGGGAGTATTGCCCCCGGCGTTTTTATCTGGAATATGTATGCGGTGAATGGGCTGACAATGAACACACGTTGCTGGGCCAGTATTTACACCGCCATGTACAGGAGGCGGGAGCGCGGCAAATCGAGCAGCAAACGGTTTACCAGCAGCAATGGGTATGGAGCGACCGCTTGCAGGTAGCTGGAATCATTGACCGCGTGGAAATTCGGGAGGGTCAGCTCGTGCCAGTGGAATACAAAAAGGGCAAGATGGCTCGCTATCTGAATGACCATTTCCAACTGTGCGCGGCAGCCTTATGTTTGGAAGAACGAACCGGTCAAGCCATTGCCTACGGGGAAATCTTCTATCATGGTCACCGGCGGCGCC
>JANWVM010000100.1 GCA_025056115.1 Gloeomargarita sp. SKYG116 | reverse complement strand
TCTACATGTTTTTGGTCATGCACTTGTCGCAGGATATTGTCAGTTACGCCTTGGGGTTAACCCGCATTCCCTACCGCGACTTCTTGATTGCCCTGAGCCTCAGCGCCTTGACCGTTGTGGGCTTTTTCATTTACTTGGGGAGCAGTGTACTAAACTGGCTGGTGGGCGCCTAGTTTTGGGTAATCACGCCGGTGACTGTGCCATTAAGCGCCCGAGGGCAAACCCAATTGCTGGGCAATAGAGACGGCCAGCCGCGCCGCAGGGCTTCGGGGCAAATGGCATGAATCGTCAACTGGCAATCCAGTAGGTGCAATCCTTCCTTCTCAGCCTGCTTAATGCCGGTTTTGAGAATGGACGTATTCGTAAACTCAATTGTGCGGTTGCATTGCACGCAAACGAGGTGGTGATGGTGGTGAGGATAGGGCTGGTTCAGCTCGTAATGCTTGTGCCCTTCCGCCAGTTCCAATTCCCGCAACAGACCCATCCGCGCCATTAATTTCAAGCTGCGGTAGATGGTCGAGAGACTGATATTTTCCCCCCGCTGCCGCAAGGCCTGGTAGACATCTTCAGCGCTCAAGTGATTGCCCTGGGGTAAATTCTGGAAGAACTTGAGAATTTTCTCCCGCTGGGGCGTCAACCGGCAACCAATTTGATGCAATTCCGCCCGTAGGTCGGCGGTGTCATAAAGTTGCATACCCAGCCCTTCTGTCCTCAGCATAGGATGTGTTCCAAACGCAGTTCTCCTCCCCCTCCCTGCTTTCTACCTTAATCAAAAAAAGGGTGATTGGCAACAAGTTTGTTTTATTGCGAATGATTGTAAATTAGGGGGTTTGCCTTGATCCTGGGGGACGGGACATAATGAAGCTAGTCGGTTGGGTGCAGGGAACGATGTCGCTTGCCTTAGGCATGGTGGAGGTCTTGGGCACGCCCCCGAGCCTGGCGGTGGCCGATGTGATGGTCAAGGCGGGGCGGGTGGCGCTGGTGCATTGTGAAGTGATTAGCGGCGCTTATGTAACAGTCATTGTGCGGGGAGATGTGGCGGAGGTGAAACGGGCGGTGGAAGCCGGTGTGGAAGCGGCCAAGAAGGTGATGCCCTATTACCAGCCCAAAGAAAAAACGCTGTTGCTGTCGTACCACGTGATTCCCCGGCCTCATCCCAACCTGGAACGGGTGTTACCGATTGGCTTTAAGCCGCAGGTGGAACGGTTCCGGGTATGAATCAACCCTGG